>NZ_CP026994.1:1500000-1585110 GCF_013407165.1 Nitrosopumilus oxyclinae
AAGTGGTAGATAGCCGCGGTGTTGCGGCTTGAACAACTGGAATTCGCTCAAACCATCGAATTAAAGATTGATCAGATTTATCGATAAAATCAAATTCATCAGTTACAATAACATCCCCAGTGTTGTAATCACTAATGTCTCTAACAATAGCATCAAACAATCCCTGAAAAATTACAAAGTTTACATGAATTACTAAAATTCCAATTGTTACTGCTAACACAGCACCAACCAAACTTCCTTTCTGATTAAACAGCATTCTTTTTGCTAATTTTATCCTGTAATCCACAAGAAACATGAAATAGTCTGATATTTAACGTATATGATACATAGTGCTAATAGTATAGACAATTTTATAACATATTAGTAATTTCTATTGTTAATGGAGTCATTTTAGGTGATATATTGGACAATTTAGATATCAAAATTATGAGTAGATTATTAAATAATTGCAGAGAATCAGATCGACAAATAGGCATAGAATTAGGAATATCAGGAGGAGCAGTAAGAGCCAGAATCCGAAAAATGATTGAAAAGAAGATAATTGAAGAATTTTTTGTCAAAGTTGAACCTCCAGTCTTGGGATATGGAGTTTTGTATTTTGTTGTATCAGGAGAAAACATTACAGAAATTTTAGAACAAGCAAGTCTTGTAGGTGAACCATATTTTGTAGTACCATGTGTTGGTGGAATAACAGTTTGTGGAATTTCTATAAAAGAAAATGTCAATCAAAAAATTGAACTTGCAAAAAAATTGATGAAAGATGTTAGAGTGTTATCTATTTTTGAAGCAGAAAATCCAGGATATAGTTCCAATCTTACAAAAACAGATTTAGAAATTCTAGAAGAATTAATCAAAGATCCTAGACAAAGAATAGAACAAATAGCAAGAAATACAAAAATGTCAACAAAAACAATTACAAGATGTATAGAAAAATTACATGAAAATGAAGGAATACAATTTACACTAGTTTATGATCCTAAAAAAATTGAAAATTTCATTCCACATGCCATTCTTACATGGATAGAAGGAGATCTAAAGGAAACTTTAGAGAGTTTGAATAATTCATTTTCTAACTCATACTTACAAATTCCATTTATTGCAAAAAATCAAATTGTATTATTTATGTACAGTGACAATATTTTCAAAATGGATGAATTAACACAAAAAATTAGAAAAATTAAAAATGTAAAATCAGTTGACTTGTTTATCCCAAAGAAGATGTCATTTTACATAAAATGGATAGAAAAAGCTATAAATGATTTCAAAAAATCACCAAAATTACATTTAACATATCAAACCAATTAAATAAGAATAATTTTCTACAAATTATATGAAAGAGAAAAAGATCTATGAAGGAAAAATCTTAGGTCTTAGTGTTTATGATGGTAAAATTGAAGGTAGAAAAGTTAAACGAGAAGTTATCAAACATAGAGGTGCTGCAGCCATGCTTGCATTTGATGAAAATAAAAAAGTAATTCTTGTTAAACAACACAGGTTTCCACACGGATATGTTTTAGAAATTCCTGCTGGGACATTAGAAAAAAAAGAAGAACCAGTAAAATGTGCATTTAGAGAATTAGAAGAAGAAACAGGATATAGAGCCAAAAAAATGACTCCTCTCATTACTTACTATCCATCAATTGGCTATAATGAGGAGATAATTCATTGCTTTCTAGCCTCAGGATTGAAGAAAATATCTGATCTGAAGCTTGATGAAGATGAAATTTTATCTGTAGTAAAAATGGATTTCAAAAAACTCCTTACAATGATAAAAACTGGTAAAATTCAAGATTCAAAGACAATATGTGCAGTTTTAACATATGCTGCAAAGAAAAAATTATACTAATTATTCATTATAGATAGGCTGCACAAGATCTGCAACATCAGCCCAAGATTGTGCAATTCTTTCAAACATGTATACAAGATCAAGAAAATCTAATGGAATTTGTTTTTTATTTCCTAATGTGTTTCTGAGTAAACTAAGTTTTTTTTCATATTGTTTATGCATAGAAATTGCTTCAATAGCTAAAAGCCTATCAGGTTTTGTAAAAGCATCAATAGATTTTTCTGCAAGTTTATTAAAATCTTTTACAACATCATAAATTTTTTTAGAAAACTCTTTTGATAATGAAAAATTAAAGATGAAAATAGCTAATTCAACAATAGAATCACCTGCATTTTCAAGAACATTTGCAGCAACTCTATAATCAAGTACATCAATATTTTCTAAATTAAATACATTTGACAGTCTTTTGTCAACTAATGTACTGCGAATTAAACGAACTAATAAAAAATATTGTCTATTTACTTCAACATCACGTTTAGACAATGTTTGAAGATTAGATTTATCATCTGAAATTAATCCATTTAAAACATCATCATACATTCCAAGTGCAATGGAACTCATTCGTTTGAGAATTTTTGATGGATTTAGTGTTGTTGCATCTAAGAGAAATTGCATGTTAATGTGAGATGCATCCTCTTCAATTATCTCCATACCAACTAATCGTCTCATTGAATTACGAATGTCTTCTCTATCTTTTCCAGGGATGATAGATTTTGAATTGATTACAATAATGTCATATCCTAAGAGATACGCACCTGTTATGTTTGCAACAATATTTTCTTCTTTAGGTAATGGATATGAAATTACAAGTTCTTTTGTTGGTCGAGTTTCTTTATTTGCAGATATTGAAATACTATCTTGACCAGTTTCTATTTCAACCTGATTACCTTTATCTAGATTATTTGCATCGACCCACTCTTTAGGTAATGAAACTAGTATGCTACTTCCAATTCTTTGCAGTCGTCGAATAAATTTAGTCAATTTATACTAATATAATTAATTTAAGCCATATTCTTATATTTTGTGTAAAGTTTAAACTCAGATCAATGGAGGCTACAGCATTTTGTCCAGCACACATTACAGGTTTTTTTAAAGCCCATTTAGAAGGGCATGGGGATAATTTAGAAAGTTTAGGCTCAATGGGAGCAGGTTTTTCAATAAATCAAGGAGTGACAACTAAAGTAAAAATAGAAACAAAAGATAATCAAAAATCAAATTTTAAAATTACAACACATGGATATCAATCAGATAAAACAGATGTTTCACAATACGTATTAAATGAATTTTTAAAATTAGGAGAATTTTCAGATAAATTTTTTGACATAGAACACAACATATCAGTTCCAGTGGGTTATGGTTTAGGATCTAGTAGTGCAGTTGCATTATCATTATCATTTGCATTAGATCAAGCACTTGAAACTAAATTAGAAAAAACAATTATCGGACAAATTGCTCATAATGCTGAAATAAATTGTAAAACAGGACTAGGAGATGTCTTAGCATCATATCATGGAGGATTTGAAATTAGAGTTAAACCAGGTGCACCAGGAATTGGACATGTTGAAAAAATTCCTACAGAAAAAATTTCAATCATTATGATTTGTTTTTCTCCAATTTCTACAAATAAATTCATCAAAGAACGTTTATCCCAAATTAATGGGTTAGGTGGAAAAATGGTAAATCAATTAATAGAATCAAAAGATTATGATCATTTTCAAGATATGTCATTGGAATTTGCAAAGTATGTAGATGTAATGACTCCTAGAATGCAAAAAATAGTAAAAGAGTTATCTGAAAATAATATTAAATGTGGAATCGCCCTTTTTGGAGAAACAATTTTTTCTATGATTCCACAAAAAGAAGAATCTAAAGTTTTGGATATTTTACAAAAATATTCTGATGGAATTTTAATAAAATCAGTGTTAGATGATGATGGGGCCAGAGTTTTAAATAATTAATTAGAAATTATGTCATTAATTCCCAAATCTCACCCTAGAGCTAAATCTCTTTTAATTCGTGAGAAACTTGTTGAAGGATTTGATAATGGACTGGTTGCTAAAGAAGGCCTTTTAGCTCAAGGTAGAGGAGAGGCATTTGATTATCTCCTAGGAGAAAAAACAGGCAAGGCTGCTAAACAAGCTATCAAGGCTGCAGCAGCCCAATTACTTGTAGCAAAATTACCAGTAATCTCAGTTAATGGAAATATAGCAGCATTATGTCCAAAACAAATTGTAAAACTATCAAAACAAATCAAAGCAAAACTTGAGGTAAATCTATTCTATACTAATGAAAAAAGAAAGTTGTCAATCATTAAAACTTTGAAAAAAAATGGTGCCAGTGAAATTTTAGGTTCTAAAACTACATCATCTAAAAAATTACCAGGCATAGATTCTGCAAGAAGAATTGTAGATAAAAATGGAATATTTGTGGCAGATGTTGTAGTAGTTCCTTTAGAAGACGGAGATCGAACAATGGCACTAAGAAAAGCTGGAAAAATAGTCATAACATTTGATCTAAATCCACTCTCCAGAACATCACAGACAGCAGATATTACAATTGTAGATAATGTAACCAGAGCAATTGATTTACTAATAATTGAATTAAAAAAACTATCAAAAAAAAATCAAAAGAGTCTTCAAAAAATTGTTGATAATTTTGATAATAAAAAGAATCTAAGAGAAAATGTAATTCAAATAAAAAATAATTTGGATAGGAGAGCCAAAATTGCATAAAACTGTTCAAGATATAATTAATATGAAAAAAGAGAAAAAGAAAATTTCTGTAATTACAAGTTATGATTACACTCTTGCTTCATTATGTGATAGAGCAGGAATTGATGTAATGTTAGTTGGAGATAGTGCCGGAATGGTAATGCTAGGATATGAAAATACAATTCCTGTTACAATGGATCAAATGTGTATGTTTACTGAAGCTGTTAGTAGAGCAAGAAAAAATTCTCTACTAGTAGCAGATCTACCGTTCATGTCATACCAGGCAAGTATTGAAGATGCCATAAATAATTCTGGTAGATTAATTAAATCCGGTGCAGATGCAGTAAAACTTGAAGGTGGTTTAATTATGGCTGAAACAATTAGTGCAATAGTGGATGTAGGAATTCCTGTAATGGGACATATTGGACTTCAACCACAAACTACGATGCTTTCAGAAGGATACAAAGTTCAAGGCAAAACAAAAGATAGTGCAATGAAGTTAATTGAAGATGCCAAGGGGTTAGAAGAGGCAGGAGTTTTCAGTATTGTATTAGAAATGGTTAGTAATGAGGTTGGACAGATTATTTCTGAATCAGTTAACATTCCCACCATAGGGATAGGTTCTGGTGTAAATTGTGATGGACAAGTATTGGTTGTTCAAGATTTGTTAGGCATGTATGATAAAATTAAACCAAAATTTGCCAAAAGATACATGAATTTATCTGAAGATATTGTAAAATCACTTGAAGAATATAGAACTGATGTTGAATCAGGTTCATTTCCTACTAAAGAGAACTCATTTTCAATGAATGAAGAAGAATTAAAAAAGTTACGTGAAGCACTTGGTAGTTAAAAAGAAATCAAAAAGAAAAGATCATCCGTCTTTAGACATAGTTAGTTCACATGGTGTAGAGTTATCTGGGAAAAAAATTGTTTTGTGTGTGGCAGGTAGTGTTGCAGCTTACAAAGCAATTGAACTTGCAAGATTACTAATGAGACATGGAGCTGATGTAACATGTGTTACAAGTAACGCAGTCACAAAACTAATTCAACCAGAATATTTCAAATGGGCAACAGGTAATGAAGTAATTACAAAGCTTACAGGTGAACTAGAACATATCAGATTAGCAGATTATAATCAATCTGATCTTCTAATAGTATATCCTGCAACTGCAAATACATTAGGAAAATTAGCTAATGGGATTGATGATACGCCTGTATCAACAGTTCTCACAGTAGGATTTGGATCAAAAATTCCAATCTTGATGTGTCTTGCTATGCATGCATCAATGTATGAAAATTCAGCTGTTAAAAAAAATATTGAATTTCTAAAAAATAAAATTGAATTTCTTTCTCCTAAACTAATTGAAGGTAAAGCAAAATCTCCGGAACCTGAAGATGTTTTAGAGAATGTGTTAAAAAAATTTGGATTTGCATCCATATTAAAAAATAAAAAAGTGTTGATGACTGCAGGACCAACTGTCGAACAGATAGATCCTGTACGTGCAATTACAAACCATAGTTCTGGAAAGACAGGAGTAAGTTTAGCAACAGAATTAATTTCTGCAGGAGCTAAAGTTACATTTGTTTATGGACCAGGAAAAGAAAAACCACCAAAAGGTGCAAAAATTATCAATGTCTCATCTAGTAAAGAAATGCATTTGGCTATAAAATCAGAATTAAAGAAAAAATTTGATATTGTAATTATGGCTGCAGCTGTTGCAGATTATGTACCTATAATTCAAAGTAAAAATAAAATCAAAAGTTCAAAGTCAAGAATTACTATTAGCCTCAAAAAAGCTCCGAAAATCATAGATCAAGTAAAAAAATATCAAAAAAACGTATTACTTGTAGGTTTTAAAGCAGAAACAAATCTAACAAAAAATCAATTAATTAAATCAGCTGAAAAAAAATTAAAAGAATCAACAGCAGATATGATTATTGCAAATGATGTTGGTTCAATGAGATACAAGAAAAATTCTCAAAAAAATCAAGTCATTATTGTGGATTCCAAAAAAAATATTGTCTCAAGATGGATGGATAAAGAAAAAATTGCCAAGTTTATCAGAAAACAAATTGAAGTAAAAATCAAATGAAAAAATCCGAACTTAGAAGATTAGTATCTGACTATAAAGAAACTAAAATAAAATTATCTAAATCAGAAAATAAAAAATTAAATGATAAATTAAAAATGATTGAACAGAAATATTATCATGAAACTGGTAGAACATTAAAATCAGATTTAGAAGAGATGACATAAAATAGATCAAATAAGGTGAAAGTAGTTAGATGAAAATTATTCATTCAGAATACAAACAACGAAATATGAAAATTTGGAATGAAGTTGCTCCTAGATATCATAAGAGATGGGCTAGTGTAAATAAAGGACCATTTCAAAGTACAAAAAAACTAGTAGAATTAGTAAATATCAACAAAGGTGATGCAGTATTGGATGTTGCATGTGGTACAGGAGTAGTAACAAATCAAATTCAAAAAAAGATAGGAAAATCAGGATATGTGATAGGAGTAGATACTTCAAGTACGGCAATTAAAATTGCAAAAAAATGGAATGGTAAAAAATCAAATGTAGATTTTGTAAATATTGATGCTGAAAAATTTAATTTTTCTAAAAAATTTGATGTTGTTACATGTCAATATGCATTATTTTTCTTTCCTAATGCTCAAAAAGCATTAAAAAATATGAAAAATAGCCTTAAAAAATCTGGGAATATTGGGATTTCTGTCCACGGAAGTAAAGATTCTGTTCCTTTCTTTAGCAATATCATAGATTCAGTTACCAAGTACATTCCAGATTATGTACCACCAGGTTCTCCAGATCTTGATAGATTTGGGACGAAATCAGCTTTAAAAAATGAAGTAAGTAAAGCAGGTTTCTCAAAAATTACTGTAAAAGATTATGTCTTTCATTTCAGTCCAGGAAAATTTGAAGATTATTGGAGAAATTATCTAAAATACATTGCAAAACCACTAAAAGAAAAGCTAAATAATTTAGATTATTCAAAAAGAAAAGAATTGAAACAACTAGTCAAAGATAAAACATTACAATATACAAAGAAAAATGGAGAAATTTTATTTCCTTGGCAAGTTTTAATTCTAGGTGCTAAAAACTAGATTGAAGAGACATGGGTAAAGAAAGTAAAAAAAAGGAAGATAAGCCGAAGAAGAATGATTTCAAGTCATTTTTGAAAAAAAGAGCTCCAATCTACCTTGCTTTGATCGCAATGTTTGTGGTATTTGTAATTCCAGAAATGACAAAAGGAACACTAGAAAAGAGTTTTCCAGAACTAAGTGATGAAAATCAAAAAATTGTAGATATTTTAATGAAGTATGATGGTCCAAATAATTCAGGATTAACTGTCTTAGAAGCATTAGAGAATAAAATAAGTGAAGAGTATCCTCAAGAGAAAATTTTTGATCATAAAAAGACTACAGTCGATCTAACTGTAACAAATGTAAATTCTGAAGAATACAAGGTGAATTTAAATTTCATATCACATAAGGGTGAAATGAATTATGATTGGAATGTAAACGTAATTTCAGAAAAAATTTCTTCGAATAATTCAGAATCAAAATACATTATTGATCTAGTAAACTATTACGACTAGGCTCAAATTGTTACTAAATCTTTAGTAAATTTATGCATTATAATTGGTCTATCTTTTACAATTAGTGAATCCTCTATTCTAATTCCAAATTTATTTTCAATGTAAATTCCAGGTTCCACAGTTATTGCCATATTTTCTTTTAATTTTGTATTGCTTCGATAAGAAACAGTCGGTAATTCATGAACTTCTAATCCAATTCCATGACCTGTTGAATGAATAAAGTATTTGCCATAATTTTGATCATCAATGTATTTTCTACATGCAAAGTCAATATCTTTGCAATCAATATTTGGTCTAACAGCTTTTAAACCAAGTCTTTGAGATTCTTTAACAATTTCATATGCTTCATTTGCTTGTGATGAAATTTTTCCTATTGCAAATGTTCTAGTTGCATCAGAAACATACCCTTTGTATCTTAATGTAAGATCAGTTACGACTAAGTCTCCTTTTTTGAATTTCCTATTTGTAACTTGAGCATGTGGTAATGCACCATTTGGACCTCCAGCAATAATTAAGGGATTAAGCGTAGATTTGTATCCTGTATCAAACATTTCCTGTTCCATAGCATATGTCATCAGAATTGTTTGTAATTCAGATTCTTTTTGACCAATTTTCATTTTTTTAGTACAAATTTGAAACATTTCATCAATTATTTTAGATGCTTTTTTGAGAATTTGGATTTCTTTTTCATCTTTTATGATTCTAGCATTGTAAAATGGGTCAGTTGATGATTTAATTTTTGGAATTGATTTTTTTAATGACATCATTATTGAATAATTTTGGCAATCAGTGCAAACTCGATTTTTCTTAATTTTTTTAATTAATGAGGTAATCAGACCTTCTCCTCGTTCTGCTGTAATTACATTACAATCAACAGATTCATCTTTTGCTCTACCAACTTCAAGTTCAGGTGCAATAATTGTGGTTTTTCCATTTTTTTCAAGTAATCCAATCGCCTCACCCCAAAACCCAGTCATGTAAAACAAATTTTCAGGCTCAAATGTAACCAAAGTATCACAATCAATTTGCTGGGCATATTTCAAAAGATTCTTTCTACGTATATTCATACTCAGATATCTCTAATTCTCAATTTATGTATGATGTAAAGTTTGTATATGGAAAATTGAGCCAGATCGCAGTGGCTGAAGAAAAAGAAAAGAAGAAAGTAGTTGCATTACTATCTGGCGGTTTAGATAGCCAGCTTGCAGTTAGAATGATGCAGGAACAGGGTTTTGATGTATCAGCTGTAGCAATTAAAACTCCATTTTGTGATTTTGATTGTGGAAGAGGATGTGGTTTTGAAATTAGAGAAAGAGCAGATGATCTCAATGTGAATTTAAAAACAGTTTATCTTGGTGATGAATATATCGAGATGCTAAAACATCCAAAGCACGGAATCGGTGCTGGATTTAATCCATGTGTTGATTGTAGAACAATGATGTTTGATGCAGCAAAAAAACACATGGAAGAAATTGGTGCAGAATTTATTATCTCAGGAGAAGTATTAGGTCAACGTCCAATGAGTCAACATGCACCATCATTACATATTATTGAAAATGAATCTAATTTGAAAGGAAAAATTGTAAGACCATTATCTGCTGGATTATTACCACCATCAGATGCTGAAAAAGATGGTTTGATCAAAAGAGAAAACCTTGGAATGATTAAAGGAAGACAAAGAAAAATTCAAATGCGAATGGCTAAAGAATATGGAATTGAAAATCCGCCAAATGCAGGTGGTGGTTGTTTGTTAACTGAACCACAATTTGGAATTAAAGCTAAAGATTTGTTTGATCATATAGAAACTCCAACAATTAATGAGATTGATTTGTTAAAAATTGGAAGACATTTTAGATTAGATGAAGAAACAAAATTTGTTGTTGGAAGACACAAAGATGAAAATGAAATGATTAAAGCATTAGCTTTGCCTGACGATATTTTACTTGAGGCTAAAGATTACGTTGGACCAGTTTCAATCTTACGTGGTAAGAATGCAAAGTTACATGTAGAATTTGCATCAGCTGTAACTTTAAGATATTCAGATGCGCCAAAAAGTGGACACAGTGTAGTTTCTGTTAAAAATGGAGATTCAACTGATGAAGTTAGTTCTGAATGTGCAGAAGAACAATCTTATCTTAAATTTAGAATGTAGGCGTGAAATATTTTAAAAATTAGTTAAAACTAAGGAAGAGTTTTTGAATAAGTAGTTCTCATTTTCAACAAGGATGCAAAAACAAGAAAATTCTACATATCTAAAGGCAATAACAATTAGAGACATTAGTGATGTTCATTCTATCAAAGAAGACATCAAAAAAAATATGATATTGATTCTAAGAGTTACACCATTAGCACAAAAAGATGTGGAACAACTTCGTAAAGTAGTTGAAGAATTGTATTCTATTGCAAAAGCAGAAGATGCTGAAATTGCAAGATTAGGTGAGGAGAGAATTATAATTGCACCATCCAGTATAAAGATCTGGAAACCTGAATACGATCTAAAATAATTTTATTGCTTCTTGAACTTGTGGGTAATGTGCAGGTAGCTTATACATTCGTCTGATATTCATTGCAAGGTTTTCTGATTTTGAGCGTTCACCATGATTAACTAGAACACGACGAAGTTTTGGTCTTAATCTTTGTACAAATGACATTAATTGATTATAATCACTGTGTCCACTAAAACCATCTAATTTTTCAACACCACAGTTAATTGAAACAACTTCAACTTTTCCTTCTTTGCCTAACATAGTTGCTTGTTTAGATCCATCAAGAACTCGTCTTCCCAAAGTTCCATTCACTTGATAAGAAACAAACAACACTTTGTTCTTTTTATCAGGTGCAATATTTTTGAAATATTCTAAAACAGGTCCACCTTCTAACATTCCAGATGTTGCCAAAATAATACATGGTGAATTATCCCTCATAGGCTCTTCTCTAGCATCGGCATGTTCAATATTAGTAAAGTATTCAGAATCAAATGGATTATCATCAGTTTCTAGTATTTTTTGTTTAAGTTCTCTTGCAAGATATTCAGGATAAGATTCGTGTATTGCTGATGCCTCTGAAATCATTCCTTCTGTAAATACAGGGGCTTCAACCATTTCTCCTGATTTCATATAGTGATCAATTACCATCATAATTTCTTGTGCACGTCCAACTGCTGGTATAGGAATCAAAACTTTACCACCATCAGCTAGTGTGTTGTTTACAGCATTGATGAAAGAAGATTCTACTTGTTGTCTGGTTGGTTGAATATCTTCTTTAAGACCATACGTACTTTCTATCAATAAAGTTTCAACTCTTGGAAAGTTCCAACTAGCAGCTTCAAACAAAATACTTTTTCCAAATTTAATATCACCTGAATAAACAAAGTTATGATCACCATTTCCAATATGAAAATGACATAATGCAGAACCTAGAATATGACCTGCATTTGCAAGAACTAGTTTAATGTCAGGAGAAATATCAGTTACGGTTCCATATGGTAAAGTAATTGTTTGTCTCATGACTTGTTTTACATCGCGTTCAGCATAAATTGGAGTCCTGCCTTGAGCAGCAGCTACTTTGATTGCGTCTAATTGAATCAAATTCATCATCGGTAATGTAGGTTCAGTACAATAGATTGGACCTTTGTATCCATATTTGCATAATGCCGGTAAAAATCCAGTATGATCCAAATGAGCATGTCCAATAACTATAGCATCAAGTTCATCTAGTGTTATGTTTAGAGAATCTAATCTTGGAAATGCGTCCATTGGAGAACGTGCACCAGGATTAATTCCACAGTCAACTAAGATCTTACTTTCAGGAGTAGATAGTAACATTGAAGATCGTCCTACTTGACCAAATCCACCAAGAGTATGAAGAGACACTTCAGTTCTTTGAGATAATCGAGGTCTGAAAATTTCATCACCTACTTGTTTTAGCTGTTTACCTCTTTCAACAGAGGCTTGTTTTAGAGTCGCATTAATTGTTTGAATTGTACGCGAAGGAATAGTTGTTGCTTTTCTAATTCGTAATCTCCAACCTATCTTTTCAGTTACTTCAGCATGATTGAATTCTTTTGCATTCCTTTGTAACAACCAAGGTCTTTTTGCTTCAACTGACACTTCACCTGTTGCGGTATCAAAAATAGTTCCTTGTAGATTAGCTTCTTTTGGTACACAATCAGCCAAAATTTTTCTTGCTTCAGCTTCAGGTTTTCTTATTGATTCATCAGTTCTAACAACAATTCTTTTTTTAATTATATTTACAAGATTAGAAATTGTATCATTGTTTTCCATCAAGTAGCGTGGAGAGTTTGTATAAAGAGCAATTCTTGGTCCTTCATATTCTATTTTTGTTACACTTGCCTCTTTAGGTATACTTTGCAGTATGGTGGCCATTATATTCTGGCTAGTAGGAGGTAATTCTTTTTCTTGATATTTACGTTGCATTAAATCACTAAAGTTCGATGACGGCTTTCTTTTGTTCATCGGTTAATAGACGGAAACCGTCTTTGTCCATAACTGCGATGTTAATTCCATCGCCTGTACCAATGTTTCTAGTTATTGCGGCTTTAACAGCTCTTAGAGCTACTTGTTTTGCTTCTTCTATCGTAAGGTCTTCTTTGTATTCTTCTTCAAGTAAACCATAAGCTACTGGAGAACCGCTACCAGTTGTAACATATGATTTCTCTTCAACTGATCCAAACATATCAACATTAAACAATGACGGACCATTTGCATCATATCCACCAAGTAAGATATCAGCCATGAATGGATATCCTCTATTCTGATGAAATATCAATGAACATAATCTTGCTAGTGAATGAATAGAAATGTCACCTTGTTTTTCAACTCTGTGAAGATTAGAATGATAACGTAAGATATCCACGATATTTTGAGCATCAGCAACACCACCTGCCAGGGTAAGTCCAGCATGTTGATCAATTTGTTGGATTTTCATAGTATTGTTATTTGCAATAAAATAGCCTGCGCTGGCTCTCATGTCGGCGCATAATACGACGCCGTCTTTGGCCTTGATACCTACTGTGGTAGTCCCATGCAGAATTTTTTCTTCAACGTTATTTGACAAAATACACCTATTAAGATAAAGTAAAGGGAATCGGCCCCTTTTAAATAACTTTTTGATCCCTTGAAATCATAAATAATGAGAACAAATCAAGATCGCATGGATTCACACACGATGGAATTACCTAGACAGATCGTTGTAGGTGAAAAAAATATCAATGAATTTGCAGGATTTCTTCAAAGTTTAACTAAGCCTAAGAAAGTGTCATTAATTTCAGGAATTAATGTAAAAAAAATTCTTAAACAAAAAATTGAAAAATCATTAAAAAGTAAAAAAATTAAATTTGTTTGGCATACATCAAAAGATAATCAGATTACTACTCTTAAAAAAATTCAAAATGATGTAAAAAAAGATCACAGTGATATAATTGCAGGAATAGGAGGTGGACGTTCAATAGATACCGCAAAATTAATCGGGTTTAATTTAGATATTCCATTTGTCAGTGTACCTACAGCAGCATCACATGATGGAATTGCAAGTCCTTTTGTTTCAATAAAAAGCGATAAACCACATTCAATTGTAGCAACAGCACCATTAGGTGTTTTTGTAGATATAGATATAATCAAAAAAGCACCATCTAGACTACTAGCAAGTGGTTGTGGAGATTTGGTAGCAAATATTACTGCTGTTAAAGATTGGAAATTAGGACGGGATAAAACAGGTGAATATTACGGAAGATATTCAGCAAATTTAGCAATAATGAGTGCAGAAATAGTTATGGAAAAATCTAGTCAATATGCCAAGAATGGTCTAGATGCCAGAGTAATAGTTGAAGCTTTGATTAGTGCAGGAGTTGCATCATGTATTGCAGGAAGTAGTAGACCATGTTCAGGTGCTGAACATCTTTTTTCACATGCATTAGATAGAATTGCACCAGGTAAAGGATTACACGGAGAAAAATGTGGGTTAGGTGCTATTATGATTTCAAAACTTCAAGGACAAAACTGGAAAGAAATAGTCAAAACATTGAAAAATGTAGGAGCACCAACTACTGCAAAACAGATTGATTTGAAGGAAGAACAAATAATTGATGCATTAATGATTGCACAAGATTTACGTCCAGAAAGATATACAATTCTAAAAGAAATCGATATGACAGAACGAAGAGCTAAAAATATTGCAAAATCTACAAATGTAACTTAAGCGGTTTTTTGTTCAGGGGCTTTTTCTTTTGTTTCAGGCTTTTTTTCCTGAGCTTGTTTGTTCACATGTGTTTCAACAAAACTAACTTTTTCTAATGTAGGAACAAATTTGAAAACATCAAGTTGGATAAAGTGTTTCATGATTTGTAATCCATCAGCACGTAAAATTTCCTCAGGAATTGTAATGTTCACTTCTTTATCTTTCAAATCAAATGCAATTTTTGTATCCTCAACAGGTAATCTATTTTTAAGAATGCTATCGATTTTATCATTTGGAGTATCT
The DNA here is from genome assembly GCF_013407165.1 of Nitrosopumilus oxyclinae. NCBI lineage: Archaea > Thermoproteati > Nitrososphaerota > Nitrososphaeria > Nitrosopumilales > Nitrosopumilaceae > Nitrosopumilus > Nitrosopumilus oxyclinae. The sequence continues at coordinate 1,514,682 of NZ_CP026994.1, forward strand.
AGAGATTTAATGACATTGACATCAAACAAAATTGTTTTTCCAGCATATCTGTGATTATAATCTACTTGAACTCTACCAGATCCAATATAACGAATAATGCCTCTTTTATTATCAACTTCAATAGAATCACCTACTGAAACTTTCTCAGCATCTTCACCTAATTTTCTAATAGGAATCATTCTAACTTTGCCAGAATCTCTTTCACCAAAACCTTTGTCCGGTGTTACTTCAATTGTAAGTTTATCACCAACAGCTGTTTTTGCAAGTGCTTCATCAAGTCCTTTTAGAACAGGATAAGAAATTTCACCAATAGAAACTAGTTTTGGTTGATACTTGAAATTTTGTTCATGAATTGAATGTTTTTTTGCATCTTCTTCAATTGTTGTATCAAAGACTTCTTCAGTATCTTTTACCTTTGCAGTATAATCTACTAGAATTAGTGAACCTTTGATGAAAGTCAATGAGATCGGTTTCGAATTTCCTTATATTAAGTTAAGCGAGAAACGGATAAGATTATTTTTCATAATATCAAATTAACAGGGTTTAGAGAGCTTTTAATTTTTCTTCTGCTATTTTAAAACCTGCTTGAGCATCAACGTTATATCCCATCATTGTCAATGTAGCTGAGATTGCAGAAATAGTTCTCATTACATGATAAGGACTAACTTCTCCCATACATCCAACTCTGAATACTTTACCTTTAAGATCACCAAACCCACCTGCAACTAGTACTTTGAACTTGTCAGCTAGTGTATTTCTGAAAGTTTTGTCTTCAAGTCCATCCAAATAATTTAATGCAATAATTGAGATTGAACGATCTTCTTCTTTTGCAAATGGAGATAATCCCATTGCACTTAGACCAGAGTATAATGCATCTGAACAAACTTTATGACGTTTAAAGACATTTTGTAATCCTTCTTCTAAGATCATGGATAATGCTTCTCTGTATGCATAAAGTAATGGAAGTGCTGGTGTGAAAGGAGTGTGTTTTTCTCCATCATAAAATTTGAAGTATCTTGCTAAATTGAAATACATTGTAGCGGGTGGATTTTCAATCATGTATTTTTTGGCTTTAGCACTAACAGAAATTGGTGAAATTCCTGGAGGAGCAGCGATTGCTTTTTGTGCACCAGTCATACATACATCAATATTCCATTTATCTACTGGAAGTGGAGCACCGCCAAGTAATGAAACAGAATCTACAACATAGAATGCATCATTTCTTGAAGTCAAATCAGATACTTTATCAAGATAATTAACCATTGTTCCTGTTGAAGTTTCATTGTGAACAACATAGAATGCTTTAACATCCTTGTTATTATCAAATGCTTCTTTAACTTGATCAAAAGTTGCATTTTCTCCTGGTGGAGTTTGAAGTTTTACAACATTGCCTCCTTGACCTTCAATTAATTCTGATAATCGTCTACTGAATTCTCCATTTACAGGAATGATAATTTTGTCACCTTTTTTAACTAAATTTACAACACTTGCTTCAACTGCCCCAGTTCCAGATGCAGATAAAGCTACAATATCATTTTGTGTTTCAAATACTTGTTGAGTTTTATCAACAACATCAGTGTACAACTCTACAAAATCATCACTTCTGTGATTGATGATAGGTGCAAGCATTGCCCTCATTACTCTATTAGGTACATTTGTTGGACCAGGAAGCATTGATAGATATTCCATATGTTATCTATCAGCAGTTATTTTGGGGTTTATTTATAATTAGAGATTTTTCAAATGTTCTTTAGCACTAATTCTTTCCAAAAAATTTCTTGTTCCAGAAGGTACTAGATTATCCCATTTTTGATCGCGAATTATAAGATCGCGAATATTGGTTCCAGATAATGATTCCCTATTCAAAAAAGGAATCGAAAGAACCTGAATCTTTCTTTTCGAATATAGATGCTTTGTCAAATCATCATTTGAAAAAATTATATCAAATTTTGGTACAATAGTATCTATTTTTTCAATCCATTTCACATGATTATCAACATCAGGAATAAAATAAATTGAAATTTTTTCTTTCATTGAATCATCAATAGAAGATAAAATCATTTCTTTTCGTTGTTCGGCAGTAAATGGATTGTTTTTTTCTACAGGTTTGTTTGAGCTTCCCAAGCCTATCCATAATTTATCAACTTTAGATAATGCAAATTGTAATGCTTCAAGATGGCCCAGATGAAAAGGTTGGAATCTTCCTATCAATAAACCATCCATATCATCTATAGAAAATTTCTTTTTAAAAAACTATCATAAAGAGTGATTAATTGAAAAAACTATGGATTTTCTAAAGATTAATGGAGGCCACGGCGAAGGTGGTGGACAAATTATTCGCTCAGCAATTGCACTATCATGTATTACAAAACAAGCAATACATTTAGAAAATATTAGAAAAAATAGAAAAATTTCTGGATTAAGGCCACAACATCTTACAGCAATCAAAATTCTTCAAAAAGTTGCAAATGCTAAAGTCATTGGAGCAAAAATAGGATCTACAGAAATAAAATTTATCCCAGGTAATATTGAAAATTTAGAATTAGTTGAAAACGTTGGAACAGCTGGAAGTATTCCATTAATTTTACAGGTTTTAATTCCGGTAGTTGCAATATCAAAAAAACATCTTGATTTAAAAATTAAAGGCGGTACTGATGTACTTTGGAGTCCAACTATTGATTATACTCAATACGTATTACAAGAAGCATATTCAAGAATGGGTATTAATTTTTCACTTGAATTAATCAAAAGGGGTTATTATCCTAAAGGCGGTGGAGAAGTAAAATTACAAGTAACCCCATCTAATGTAAAAGCAACATCATTTTCAAAAAGAAAAACAAATGAAGTTAAATTAATTTGTTCTTTTTCAAAATCTACAAACAACAAAATTAAAAATAAAGTAAATCAAATTGTAAAAAAATTAACTGAAGCAAACCATATTGTAAACGTAAAAATAATATCTGAAGAAGCACTAGATTCTGGTGCATCTTTGTTAATTTACAGTATTGATCATGATTCCATTATGGGGATTGATGCATTATATAATAAAAAAACAGATGAATTTGATTTAGACTTGGATAATTTTATTAAAAATTATTCTATTGATAATAATTTAGCAGACATGTTAGTCGTTCCTGCCAGTTTATCTGCTGGAAAAACAATTTTTCCTGTTAAAGAAATTACAAAACATTTAGAGACAAATTTGTTTGTAACATCAAAAATCACTGGTTGTAAATATGGTATTGGAAAAACAAGTAATGGTTTTGAAGTAATTATTGAGGGAATCTCAAACTCCAGCATCAAGCAATGAAGCAAAGAATAGAATTGCTATAGACAATACTACAGTTATCTCTCCAAGTATGATAATTTTTTTTCTAAGTTTTTGAATTTCAGGTTCTGACATCTGGTTTGACATAATTTTTTCCTCAACATCTTTACGAATTACTCTAACATGAACAGCATATGTAATAATTAATGCAATAACAAGAATTATCTTAATAATTAGAAAAGTCCCATAGCTTGTTGAAAAAAGAAGTTCAGGTTTTCCAATTAATGCATGTGAAGTATACAAACCGGTGATCATTAAAATTATCAATGAAGGAACAGCAACTTTGTTAAACCGTTTACCAACACGAATCATTATTTGCATTCGTTCTTCAATAGAACTAGTCATTGTTTTTAAAAGAGGAGAAAATACAATTCCAATAAATAAAGAACCACCAACCCAAATTGACGCAGCTATTAGATGAATCCAAGTGATTATTGCCTGTTCTATTGCAGTCATAGTTAATGATATTTTAAATCAAATATTATGTATTTGGATCTTGCCAACCTTTTTTAGTTGTACAAATCTGGAATCATTGAAATGGCACTTCAAAGTAAATTGATAGTTTATCTAGCAATAGTTGGAGTTTTAGCATTAATGGGAGGAATTATTTTCTATGCTAGTCTTGATAATGATGAACTTGCTTTAATTGAGATTGAACTAACAAATGTGAAATTATTAGATGTGAACACAGTAAATAATCAAGCAAAATTCGAGGTTACATTTTTGGTAACAAACCCAAGTGACAAAACACTAACAGTTTCACAAATAGATTTCCAATTATATGGTAATGGTGAACTATTAGGTTCTGGATTATATTCTACAGCAGACATAGCATTGCCTGGCAGAGCATTATTTGTTTCAGGTGCAGAAATTCCATTAAAAAACATATTTGTTATTTCTAAATCAGACGTTAATTCAGAAATTTATGAAGATGTCATTAATGAAAAAATTACTAGTTTTTCTGCTGAAGGAAATATCATCACTCAAACTTCATGGAGTGAAACTGAGAAAAAATTCAAAACTGGTTATTAATTAAAAAGTGGGCCTAATGAGATTCGAACTCATGATCACCGCCATGTCGAGGCGGTATCCTAACCAGCTAGACTACAGGCCCATTGAAAAATAAATCGAATAATTGACATTATTAACGTTTAACAAAAGAAAGAATGAAGGTACAAAATAGATGACAGAAAATTTTACTGATGAAGAAAAACAGGGCTTCTACAAGGCAATTTATTCAAGAAGAGATGTAAGATCTCACTTTATCTCAAAGCCAATAGAAGATGAGGTTTTATCAAAAATTCTAAACGCAGCACATCACGCTCCTTCAGTAGGATTTTCTCAACCATGGAATTTTATTTTAATTAAAGATCAGGATACTAAAAAGAAAATAAAAGAATCTTTTGAGGAAGAGAAAAATCGATCATCACAATTGGTTGAAGAACCAAAAAAATCAAAATATCTTTCTTTCAAATTAGAAGGGATTTTGGAATCTCCTGTAAATCTATGTGTCACATACGATCCTACAAAGTTTGGGCCTTTTGTAATTGGTAGATCAAGTATTCCTGAAGCTGGACTTTACAGTGTATGTTGTGCTATTCAAAATTTATGGTTATCAGCTAGAACAGAAAATATAGGTCTTGGCTGGGTTAGCATTCTATCAAATGACACATTAAAAGAAACTTTAGATTTACCTGAGCATGTTATTCCTATTGCATACTTGTGTTTAGGATATGTTGATGAATTTGCTGAAAAACCAGATCTTGAAACTAAAGGTTGGTTACCAAGACTAGAATTGAAAGATGTTGTATTTTTTGAAAAATGGAATGATAAAGAAAATAAAAATTGGGAAAAAATTCAAAAAATGATTAAAGAAAATCTTGATTACGCTTAAATAATTAAGAATGTTTTTTTTGCTGGGCTTGTAGCGCAGAGTCAATATGACGCGCAACATGGATAGCGCAGTAGCCTCCTAAGTTACAGGTCGAGGGATCGAAGCCCTCCAAGCCCGTTTAATTTTAATAAGTAATGGAAATTTAAATACAAAGACGAATGGCTGAAGATATGAAAGTTATTGTCATTTCTGGTAGTCCAAGAAAAAATGCAAATACGCAAATTATTATGAAATATGTTTTTGAATATGCCAAAACAAAAAATCAAGATACAAAATTAATTAATCTCTCTGATGGTCAGATTGAATACTATAGAGGACCAGACATAGAATATGATGAAACAACAAAAACTGCTGCAAATGACATCATGGATGCAGATGTATGGTTAATTGGTTCACCAATTTATAATTCATTTTTTAGTTCAGCACTGAAAAATCTTTTTGAATATGTAAATTATAAAAAGACTCCAGGAAAAGTGGCTGGAATTACAATTTTGGCTGCTGGGAACATTGGATTTGTCAACGTACAGGCATTAATCACACAATTGATGTCATATTTCAGAGTAATAACAAATCCAAAGGCTGTATTTTTAACTACAGAATCAATAAAAGAAAATTTAGTTGATGATGATGCAAAAAATAGACTACGAGATATGGTCGATGAGACTTTAGATATTGCATCAAAAATGCATCAAAAATAGGCTCAATTAATCCCTCTAGTAAAATCAAATATTCTAAATTTAATATTAGTAAATTTACATTACGATAATTTTAATAAATTATTTTATTTTTAAAAAATTCATAGTGATCATTAGGAATTTAGAATGTATGAAATGATTTACATAATTAATTTAATTAATTCTAACCAATTTTTTATTTTAAAATTTTTGATTTATCAAAATAATTAATTTAAAAGAACTTTTGTTAAAAAGAACTTGAGAAATATTTCATTAATAGTTAAAATTCACACTATTCAAATAAATTCATTTCAAATATCAAAAATTTATCAATAAAAGAATAATCAAAATGTCAATTTTGATGCAAAAGTCAAATAATAACATCATTTAAAGAACATATTATGAATTTGAAAGAAGATCCAACCGAATTATGTTCATGTAAATGTCATTTTGGAGGGGCAGTTAGTTGTCCAGGTTGTAAAGAAAATCATGGTGAAGTATGTCCCCATTGTAAAGATTAGATCTATTTACTCTTAGTTTTTCTTTCAGATGCTAGCATTTTGAGATTAGCTAATTCAGTTTTTAATGACTCTATTTGAACAAGAGTTTCAAGATTAGAAATTTCTTGATTTAATCTTTCAATTTCACTGTCTTTTAGTTTTACAGTTTCTTTCACATTATTTAGTTCAAGAGATAATTCATTTTGAATTTGTTTGATTTCTGAAAGACTAACTTGTGAACCAGTAGTTGTAGTTTCAATAGTTTGTGTATTACTCAAGCTTTTTTTTTCTACATGAGATGGTGCATGATTATGCATGTAATCTGTACTTTTCTGAGATATCCAGCATGTGAAAGCCATAAACCATGTAATAGGAACTGCCATCAGAAATACGAAATCTAGTATTGGTGATAAATCCCAAAATGCCCAAAGCCCGGTCAATACTGCTGCAAAAACTCCGGTTACTAATGTGGCTAAATGGTTACCAACATATCCCATAATTATTTTAAAATTTCATTATTTATAACAGTAATGCTAAAAATCATAAAATAATATAATTAAAAAGAAAAAAGAGCTGAATTTATTCGTCTGCTTCAGTGGTAGCGACAGTTGCTTTTGGCATATCTGATTGTAAGATTTGAATTTTTTGCAATAGTTCAGTTCTTAGATCTCTTGCAACTCTTCTTACAGTTGGTCTTGGAACTCCAAGTTCATCAACCACTTTGGTGTAGATATCCTGCTTGTCGGTTACCCCTTTGTCAAGATAAGAATTAATCGCTTCTTTAATTATCGTGCTTTGGTTTGTACGATTCAACGAATTCTACATTTTAATTGTTCTATATAAGACTATAACTTTTGTAATTTCAAAATTGTCATTTTTGATTAATTCAAATAGTATAGATAATACTAAAACAAAAAATTTCATAGTCCACAAAAATTAATTTTCTAACGAAAACCGTACAGAACGTTATGGATTTTTCAATAATGCTAAACTATCTGTAAGAATATTCCAAGTCATTTCCACAAAAGACTATTAAGATGTATTTACAGATTCATCCTAATGGCCACAGTGAATATTGAAACTAATTTAGGAAAGATTTCATTTAAACTATTACCTGAACTAGCTCCAGAAACTGTAAGAAATTTTGAAAAATTAGCTAAAGACGGATTTTATGATGGAACTCTTTTTCACAGAGTCATCCCAGGATTTATGATTCAAGGGGGCGATCCTAATACAAAAACAGATAACAAAGGTTCATGGGGAATGGGAGGACCAGGTTACAATATCAAGGCTGAATTTAGTTCAAGATCTCATTTACGAGGCATAGTTTCCATGGCTAGATCGCAAGATCCAAACAGTGCAGGTTCACAATTCTTCATCGTTACCTCTGATAGTGCATTTTTAGATAGAGAATATACTGTGTTTGGGGAAGTAACTGAAGGAATGGATGTTGCAGACAAAATTGTAAATCTTGATAGAGATGGAAATGATTGTCCACTAGAAAAAACATCAATGATTCATGTTACAGTGGAATAAATGAAAATAATTGGAATATTTATCATAATTTTACTAGTATTAATAATTCCTTCAGCAACTGCTCAAGAATTCAGTATAGGTGAAAAAGCAAATCAAAAATCAGTTCAAGTAGTAATCGATATTGAAGGAAATATTCATGTTAAACATGTTGTAGGTTCCTCTACCACTACAAAACAAGTAGAATTGATCAGTGGAGATATTGAAAATTTGGTTTTATTTGATAAGGAAGGGAATGAACAAATGTTAGTTGAAACAGCCAGTAATGATTCTGTACTAATTTTACCATCAAGCAGTGATTCAATTATAGAATATGATTTAAAAAATGTACTTTTACTTAAAGATAATTTATGGAGATGGGAATTTAGATATTTACAAACAACAGATTTTCTAATTCCTGAAGAATTAGATTTGATTTTTTTAAATGATAGACCAGTTTACTTGGATGAGAAAAAAGGATTTTCATGTCATGGTTGTCAAATAATTTTGGAATATGCAATTGATGAACCAAAAAATATCTTTGAAGTTAATTGGGAAGATAAAAAATTTCTAGTAGAAATTGGAACTTTTGCAAATATAGATAATTTTGAATTTGATCAACCTACAAAAAAAATTAGTTTTGATATTAATGATAGTAATCAATTTTTTACCATAGTAATCCCATTGGAATTATTGTGGGGGCCATATGTAATAATCCACGATGATAAGAATATTCAATTTCAAGATCATAGAAATAATGGAACACATGTTTGGATTAACATGAGGCCTGATACAGTAGGTGAAACTCTCATCACAGGAACTACAGTTATACCTGAATTTCCAATAATTACACCATTAGCAATTGGATTTTTATTAATTATGATTATGCCTTTTGTAAGAAAAATTAATCTCCCTTAGATCCACAAGAACAAAAACCATATTCGTCAATTCGAACATTACAAACTGCACATTTTTCTCCATATTCTACTTCCCATGGTTCCTTTCCAAAAAGCTTGAAATGATCATCAATTTCTATTGGTATCTCCCTTTTCTTTTCCAATGATTTGTATAGTCATTCCAACTATACATACATTATCTGAGAATAATCATGAAAATTGAATGTGGATGTCATTGTATAAAGTGCAAAAGTACAGATTTAGAATCAAATAGAATTGGAGAAGTTGAAAAAGATGGATATTTTGACATGCATCACACATGCAAACAATGCAATACACATTTTGATCATTTAGATGGAGAAATTTTTTCAAACTGTGAAAAATGTAAATATTTTTCTAGTTAGCTACTAAAGATTCGTGAACAAAATAATGAGTACGATTTTCTTCAGAATTTTTCATTATTTCTTTGTTAGAAGCCATTTTAGCTAAAGATTTTGAAACATCTAATGGACTAGCTGCCCATCCATATTCTCTAAGTTGTTGAACAGTTTCAGTAACTGTTCTAGGAGAATCAAAAAATTTACTTGTTTCTAAAATTCTTAGCTTTGATTTAATCTCATGAGATGTGATATATTTTGGTTCATTAAATTCAGGTTCATATGCTTCAGCATCATCTAAATATTCCAATCCAAACTGTGCTGGATGTTCTGCCGGAATTGATGATTGGGCAGTATCTGTTTCATAAACAATTTTAGCTTGATTTTCAGGTAAATGCTGAGAAATATCATCAATGATTTCTCCTAATGTTTGATTATCAACATAGAAATCTCTAGAGTCAACCTCAATTTCATTTTCACCTAGTTTGAGTTTAATTCTAGCCATACGATGATATCACCTATTTTTGATTTATTCTGGTAGCTCTAAGGAGCTTTAAGATTAGATCAAAACTTTTACACAATTTATTGTGATTTTTTCCCTCTCAGGTTAAATGCAAATTTTCAAAAACTAGTCATGAAATCTTCAAAAAAAGCAGGCATAGTTGTTTTGTTTGTATTAGGCATGAGTATTTTTGGATATTCACAATATGCATCTGCTTCACAGATCGGAGTAAGCATTAGTCAAAGTGAATTATTAAATGAAAACGATAAAGGCTCAAACTATAATATTGAATTGCAATTTGAAAATCCTTCATTGTTGATATTAACTGCAGGAGAAACAGAATTCTTTCTAATTTCAAACGATGAAATTATTGGAAAAGGTAATCTTGAATCATTTACTTTACAGCCATTAGGTAGTAGTTTTGTAAAGGGAACATTTCATACAGATATTAATTCTGATGAATCTCATTCAGTGAAAATTTCAGGAGTAATAAAATACGATCTACTAGTTACATCAATAGATGTTCCATTTGTATACTATCCAACAGAAGAACAAGCAAGAGAATTTATACATCAAAATTAATTTCTCATTATATGCTTACTGTTTTTGGATCTACAGCACTAGATACCATTAGAACTCCAAAAAAAACATTAAAAAATGTTTTAGGTGGGGCAGCTACATTTGCAGCAATTTCAGCTAGTAATTTTGTAGATACAGGTCTAATTGCAGTAGTTGGAAAAGATTTTCCCAAAGAACATCATAAAATTTTATCAAAACATCTTGATTTACAAGGATTGACTATCAAAAAAGGAAAAACATTTCGTTACGATGGAAAATACGATAATACACTTAGTACAAGATCAACATTAAAAACAGAATTAAATGTGTTAGCGGATTTTAAAGCAACTGTACCTGAAGCGTATAAAAAATCTCAATTTGTATATCTTGCAAATAATGATCCAGAACAAAACACTTCTCTAATTAAAGAGTTTGATAATGTTAAATTTTCCATGTGTGATACAATAGACTTTTGGATTTCTACTAAACGTGAGGCAGTAATTAAAATGATCAAAGCAGTTGATGCTGTTGTAATTAATGATGAAGAAGCTAAACTCCTAACAAAAGAATTCAATTTAATTAAATGTGCAAAAAAAATGATGCAATGGGGAGCAAAATATGTCATCATTAAGAAAGGGGAGCATGGTTCTTTGATGTTTTATGATGATGTAATTTTTCCAACTGCAGGATTCTCTCTAGAAGATGTTGTAGATCCTACAGGTGCAGGGGATTCATTTGCAGGTGCAATGATTGGATACCTTGCAAGTAAAAAATCTACAAAGATATCTGATATCAAAAAGGCTGTAATTTATGGAAATGTTTTAGGATCATTTGCTGTAGAGAAATATGGTCTTGATGGATTATTAAAAATAAAAAATGGCGATATTGAAAAACGTATCAAGACATATGAAAAAATGATTCGATTCTAAAATTAAGCTTTCCCTCTTTTTACGCATAACATCTGACAAAAAGTGTCAGATAGAGTGTCAGATTGTATAATTTCTAACAATAAACAATACTGTAGGCACTACAATCTCTACACATTATTTTTCTACACGTTATAGTCGATAAACTAAATTTCCAAAAGTGTAGGCATTACAAATTCTACATTCTCTACATCTGCCCCTACACTGTCTCTACATTCTCTACAACATGCTTTGCAGTGCCTACACAATTGTTTTTGTAGTGCCTACATTCTCTACTGGAAAAGGTCTTGTTAATCTCTACATTGTAATTCATTAGAATTCCTTATCAATCTAATAATTTGGAATTAGTTGTAATGAAAAGTGTAAACGTCCTCTTTGTGATTAGTACTATTCTTGTCCCGTTACTTTTAATTTCATTAAACTATGGAGCCATTTCTGATTTTTACTCTTACTCTGTTCCTCTGAACAGCCTTGTAGTTGACATTTATACATTCACTGATGATCCTGACAAATTTCAGAAAACACTGGACAAGAAAGATTCCACCTGCTTTACAACTTTGAATGACAATTTCTTTTGCTATGAATACCCGCGAGTTTATGAGGATTCTGCCATATCCTATGTTCGAGGAGTTTCGGGAATTGATGGTGAGTTGCACTTTGATCCTATTGAGAAAGGCGTATCCTATTTTACAATGAAGAACATGACAGTGATTTCAGGTGATACTGCACTTGTAACACTTGCAGACAAGGATTATCGAGTTGGAAACTCTGAAAGAACAGATTATGAGATTACTGATGACTTTGAGTTCTCTGCTGTCTTGGAAAAATTTGATGTGTTTATTGCAAAATGCAATAACTATGAGGGGACAAGTGTAACTCTGGTACAGTATCTTGGCGTGGTTACTCTGGAGGACAAAGATTACTTTGCAACATGGCATACTCCTGCATCATCAAATGTCGGTGTTGCGTGCAACTACCCCGAGATCATAGAGCATAGCATGAAACATGACTTTGGAGATATGTAAAATGAAAACAATTTATCTAATCTCAGTTGTCTTGGTTCTGATATTTGGAGGCCTGTGGGTGATTGTGGGCGGTGCTGCAAATACAATACTGTGCACATATTTTTGGACTATCGCTATACCTGACCAAGAAGTCTTCATGTTTCCTGATTTTGAGAATTGTGGTAGATAAAAATGAAAACTAGACTTTTGACAATTCCTTTACCGCCTGTCTATGTGATCCATCAGGATTAATCAAAAAATTCCAACTGTCAAAATCATCTGTATAGTTCTTGTAACCATATCTCCAAACCATACAACCTGAATATCCTAAATCTTTTGAATTTTTGAGGAATGCTTTGATTGTCTTTTTTTGTAAATTTTCATTATTATCTTGAGATTCTTGTCCACATTCACCAATTATGCATGGTTTTGATAGTCCTAATTCTTGGTATGATGGTAAATTTCCTGCATCATTATATCTGTGAAAATCAAAAAAGTCAATTGATTGTTCTATCTCTTCTTTGAATTTCTTTACTGTGTTGCTTTCCTGAAATCCACATGATACTCTGTGTCCTGTCTTTTGTTTTATCTGAGTACATGCATCATTGATGTACTGAATGATTTGAGGCCAATGGATATTTGTAGATACACTTCTGTCATTGAATATTTTTTCATGCTCTATTCCTTCTGGCTCATTAATTACATCTACTGCCCAAACTGATTTTTTTATTATCTCATCATTTAGCAATTCAATAACTGCATCAAGAAAGGTCTGGCGTTTTTGCTGAGTTGTTATAATTCCATTAATCATATCTGCATAATGTTCTCTGAATTGTTTTACACCCTCATCTGTAATTGCCCATGTATCCATAAGACAAAAATAAAATTTCACATCATACTTTTGTGCAATGGTACATGCATCACGCAAGTTATGCCAAAAGTCAGTTGTAATTCCCAAAACAGTTCCAATTGGACCAAATGACAGCCCCTCAAATCTCTCAAAGAGCCATAATCTTACCACTTTGACTCCCATCTCTGAAATGTCCTTGATTATTTCCTCAAATTCTTTTGAATTATACGCTACTGGGATATGGTCTCCATTGTCATGGTCTCTAGTTGAGTTTGTTCCAAAGTCATGATCATACTGTGTTCCTACCCATGCAAGATTGATTCCTACTGTAAATTCTGTCATGTTACCATCACATATGCCAAAAATATTACCAGTATTGCAAAAATAACTACTCCTATCTGAGTGCTTTCCTTAAAGTGCTTAGAGCCATATGCAAACGGATGACCCATAGTGACTTCTCCCCTGTGTGTCTCTACTATCTGTCTCCATTCAGCAATGATGAATCCAAATCCTGCACCAACAAGGGCTGACCATACAATTGATAGTGGTATGGAGAATTCTTTTGATACAAAAATTAATGCAATTGCAACTATGATGAGTTCCAGTCCAAAATGATAGTGCTCGTGGTTTACAAGTACTCCTTTCTCATATTTGCTAAATGATGGCTTTACCCACCAATACGTGTCTAGAAGAAATGATCCAAAAGCACCAATAACAAAGAAGATTAAATCAAACTCTTGCAATTCTAGTCTACCATTTCTTCAATGGCATCTTTTAGTTTGTTTTTGTTAATAATTCCATGATACTTTCCATCCTTGTCTACCAAAACCAAATTATCTATCTTATTAGCAATAATGAAATCTAAAACTTTTCTTACGTTGTCATCTACTTTGATTGGATTGTAATGTATTCGTGTTTGAATATCTTTAATTAGATTAGATGTATTCAAAGTAATTTCATTTGATAAAATGTGAGTAATATCTGATTTTGATACCACTTGAACAACCTTGTCATTTTGATCCTTAATTGCAAGAACTCCATACTTGTTATCCAAACTTTTTCCAGCTTCTGCTATTTTGATACTATTTGGAACAGTAATGTCTGTCTTGTCAATGATATGATCTAATATCTTTCCAACAGTTTTTTCTTCGAATTTATTTAGTCTCATTTATCCCACTCTAACCTTTTCAAGATGTCTTCTTTTTCACTTGATGGTTCTGTCTTAGAAGTGTATTGAGCAACAAGTAATGGCCATGTAATTCCCAACACAAATGACTGGATTGGAATAAAGTTTGGCAGTTCAGGTATCTGAAATACCGTGGCCACTGCACCTCCTATCATTGCATATCCAAATGCACGTCCATAACCCAATTCCTGAAATTTTTTGTTTTGATTAAACTTGATGAAACCTAGTTTTGAGGCAACAAGATATGCTGTAGATCCTACTATTCCCATAATCACTGAACCTATAATTGCAGACAGATTATTGGTATTTTGTATAAACCATTCATCAATCAACGTTGAGAAAATATTGGTTTGCAGAAAAATATTTGAGAGATAAAAAAATGTATGTTCAATTGGCATGTTGTTATATTCATATTTTCATATTATTAAGAGTCCTGCACAAATGTTTTAAGATATAACAGTATGAATATCGTAATTACGCTTGTTCATAAAATCTAAAGTCATACTTAACTAGTAATACTATATTCCAAGAAATATGTTACATGAGAACATTGATGCCCAAACTGCAAAGGGAATTAAGGAACTGCGAAATAGAATCAAGGTTCCATCCTCCGTTGTTGATGAGAAAATAAATATTGCAACTTGGAACATTCGCGCCTTTGGAAAAAAGAAAAGAGACAAGGCATCAATTCATTACATTGCTGAAGTATTATCCAATTTTGATCTAATTGCAATTACAGAACTTGCAGAAAACCTCAACGATCTAAAAAGAGTCATAGATGTTTTGGGGCCTTACTGGAAGGTTGTATTTTCAGACATTGCAATGGATAGAGGAGGAAATTCTGAGAGAATTGGTTATCTATATGACAAGAGAGTAGTTACATTCACTGGATTGGCAGCAGAAGCCGACCCATTTAGAAAAAAGAACAAAAAGACTGGAGAGTACGAGCCTGAGATTACTTGGTGGAGAAGCCCTTACTTGGCATCATTTCGTGCAGGACGATTTGACTTTGTACTGCTAACTGCTCATATCCGATGGGGCAAAGGTGCAATTGACAGGTATGATCCCCTATTGCAACTTGCAGAATGGGTTGAGAAAAGACGCAAGTCAAAACATGTTGTAGACAAGGATATCATTGTAATGGGCGACTTTAACATCCCAAATGAAAAAAGCCCCCTCTATGATGCAATTACAACCTATAATCTCCAAATGCCAAAATCCTTGCTAGGAAAACACGGGACAAATCTTGCAAAAAAGAAAAGATATGATCAAATTCTGTATTACAAGCGTCACACAAAAAACATCAATGATGAAGGTGGTGTAGTTGACTTTTACAAAAAGGATTTCAGGAAACTATATCCTAAAAAGAAATTCCCTGACATGGATAAAGAGTCATTCACATATGAAATGTCTGACCATCTTCCTTTGTGGATTCAGCTGGATATCTGGACTGATGATGAGGAACTTGATCAGCTGATTCGAAAAAAATCCTAAAATCTTCTGCTATACAGTTATTAGTATATGATTCTCATACAATATCATGGGATTTCCATGGCTTGTTCTTTTAGCAATAGCCGCAGCTGCTGCAATACTTGTTGCAATTATTGCACTGTTTGGTTCTGGCTCTACTGGAACCATGCCACAGCAAGTCCAAGATGAGATTCGAGATACTTTATCTACATTGCAAAGCCCAAATGATTCTGATTTTTGTTCTAATCTTGATGGTCACAAATTAAGATTGCAGACTTATCTTAACACACTAAGCAGTCTTACTAATGCACAAAAGGATACGATTCGTGACACAATAGAACAAATTGATAAAGCCAAAACGGCAGCAGACTGTTAAAAATAAAACTCTAACTTTCGAGATGGATCATTGATCTGAATGAATCATTCATGAATGTTATAAACAGAATTGACTATACCATACCATGTCACAAAATGAATCATGGGAAGAATTACTTGGATTGTCATGGGTTATCATTGATGATGAATAGTTAGTTGGAAAAGAGATTATTTTCCATATAATGTGGAAATACTACAACGGTGTTTATCTTTATAAAAGTCTCCCAAAATATGAATATATGAAATTAGAATACAAAAATGATTTTCATTCCATTAAACAGTTCACTTCTACAGAATTGCCTGATTTTTCAATTTTAACCGGCGTTAATGGATCAGGCAAAACTCATCTTCTAAAAGCAATTCAAAATGGTGATGTTGTAATAGATTCTATTGAAGACGTAAACGATATAATTTATTTTGATTATATGGAATTTAGAGTAAGTAATGAACCTGAGCAGAATAGCTTTCAATTAAGACAAGAGCAAAAGGCTACTTGGGATCTACTTGACTCTCAAAATATTCCCCGATTTGGAACTTTAAAAAATAATTTGTTAAGTATAAAATCATCTATTTTTCCTATGACTGCCGACTCAGAAAAAATTTCTGAAATTGCTAAAACAAAAAATAAACCATTGTTATCATTAACTAAAAAAGATCTTGATGATGTAACATATGAAAAAATAAGTAATTATAAAAAAAGATTAAAACAAATTTTTTCTCACCCTGAGTTACTAAAACATGGTGGGACTTTACCTACAATAGTATTTGTTTCAAAAAAATTTAATTCATTTTTAGATGAAATAACTTATGTTGAATTTACTAAATTATTTGAGCCTATTCATCTCAAGGAAAATCTTTTACCTATTGAAATTGGTAAAATATTTCTAAAATATAGAATGAGTGAATTTCAGGAATGCTCTGCTAATTTACAAAAAATTAATGGAAATACTACTGAAATTAAAAAAAGAGCTGAAGAAAAATGCATGGAGCGTTATAATGGACAAAAACCATGGGAGGTAGTTAATTCATTTCTTAGTACATTTAGTAATTTTGATTACAAACTTTCATTTCCTGAAGAATTAGATTTGTCCACTTATTCTAATCAGGATGGGCCTCTTTTCACACCTATGCTGTTAGATAAAAAACGTGACTTGGCAATTCCATATAATCAATTATCTTCTGGCGAACAAATTCTGTTTTCACTAGCCCTATGTTTATTCAAAAGTAAATCTGATAATATGTTTCCAAAACTATTATTGCTTGATGAAATTGATGCTACACTTCATCCAAGTATGATTGAAAATCTTTTCAATGTGATTAATGAAGTATTTTTAAAAAATGGAACTAAGGTGATATTATCTACTCACTCTCCTACAACAATTGCACTATCTGATGAAAATTCTGTTTTTGTTGTAAATAAAGATGGAGAAAATAAAATTGAAAAAAGTACTAAAAAAAATGCATTACATATTTTAACTGAGGGATTTGCAACCTTGGAAGAAGGATTACATTTAGCTGATCAATTAAGTAACAAAGAACTAGTTATCATTACTGAAGGAAAAAATGTACAATATATTAAAAAAACAATGGAATTTTTTGCAAATGACTTAATCGATAACGTAGATGTTCTTGAAGGTATTGAAGATATCACTGGAAAAGGGCAACTAAAATTATTTTGGGATTTGTTTTCATCTATTCCACATACTAACAAACTACTATTTGTTTGGGATCCTGATGTTGAAAATTATCGTAATCTTGAAACCAAAAATAAAACATATGCTTATACATTTTTAAAAAATATATCAAATAACTTGTGTGACAAAGGAATTGAAAATCTGTTTTCAATTGAAATGTTTGATGGCTTTACTAAAACAATTACTGATGATGCAACTCAGGAAACAATTATTGAATTTAATGCTAAAAAATACAAAAATGATTTTCTTGATAGAATGATGTTAAAAGGAGAAATTGAATTTCAGAATTTTAAACCTTTGTTTGACCACGTACGAACAATTCTTAATACTTAAAAAATCGGATAATACATGTTTCTATAATGTGATTTATGTTGAATATCGATTTACTATTTGATTTTATTTCTGGTTTTGTATTTGCATTAATTGCATCAATGATTTTGTATATAGTGATAAAAACTGTATTTCCTTCTCCCCCTAGATTCATTCGTCGTCCTATAGATCAAAGAAGAAGGCATATTGAAGAAATAAGATATTCCTTAAAGCATGAATTTGGAGGATTTCGATATGTTCTACCCATTGTACTTGTTTTTTCAGTTGTAATGTATGCAACAGCAGTTGCAACAAGTACTGGATTTGATAAAAATTCAACATGGTATTCTTTAGTACTCACAACAGCCGTTGCTATTATCATTGCAATTGTTGTTGATGCTGTAAATAGAAAATCTAATCGTGAAATATTCTCTAGAATTAGAAAAATTGAAGGTTTAGTTCATGTAAAATTGGATCCAGATAACAATGGTAGAGATTCTGCACGATTCCATATTGGTTTTGCATTAGAAGGAATTTTGTATAATATGGGTGAATTGGAAAAGGAAATCAAATTATGGCTTAGAGAGGATAATATTGAAGAAAAAGAGATCATTAAGAAGAGATGTAATTATTTATGGAAAAATTCCCTTTGTCATTATGTTGAAATAATTAATGATTCAAAAAATTCTTCTGTATTGCTTTTTAATTCTGATATTATTAATAGATTAAGACTTATTTCAGAACAATGTATAATCGATTTAACATTTGATGATGAACACCATATATGTAGACATATAGGATTTGATTTGATTATTATTCAATCATTATTACTGCTCGATATGTTGAAAATTGAGACTAGATATAAGGATCTAATCTATCATGGATAAACTTGGAACGCAATCATTTCCAATATTTTGGAGGTCTAAGAAATGATTAGATCTATAGGTGTTATTGGACTTCTGTTGAATTTATGGTCATTGATTACTTTATTTTCTATTCTTGGTCTGATATCACCAGATTTCAATTCTATTTCTATTGGTTCTATACTTTTTAGAAATATTTCTGATGGGTCTAATCTTTTATTGGGATTAATTGTATTTATTATTGGTTCAATAATGATCTACAAAACATTTGGACGTTAATTTTAGTATTATTCTATAATTTCAAGAATTTTCTCTGGAGGAATTTGACCGTAACTTTTCTTCAATTCGTCCATGTTGTTCCATCCTCCGATCTCTGCAATTAATCCATAATTGTAATCTGTTTTTGATAACCAGTAATGTGCACCAATATGGCGTAATGCATGTGTTGGGTGATGTTGAAAATAGGATGCTTGTTTTCCCAAGTGTTTGTAAATTTGTTTTAGATAATATGAGATATTTTTTGTAAACTTGTATTTTATGATATTATTTTCGTGAATTCTTTGTCCTCCTCTACTTTTTAGTAAATCCAAACTTGTCTGAGTATCTTTTCTGCTGATATACTTTAACCACTTTCCACCTCGAATATGATCAGTCTTTGTTTCGATTGCAGTCATTAGGTAAGTTGTATTCCCTGATTTTTTAGAAACTGATTCTGTATATTCTAGTGGCATGTTGTATAATGCATCAAATCTTGCACAAGACTCTATTCCAACCCAGAACCAGCGGTAAACATCTGAATCCAATCCCCACTTTTCCTTGATGTATTCATCTGCTCTTTGTAATTCATCATCTGTTAGTCTGATGTCGCTGTACTTGCCATGCCCTAGAACTTTTTGTGACATAATACCCGTAACTCCTTTCTGCCAGAAGAGATTGTAAAACATACAAAAGTCTCTGACTGCTTGGACTCGCGCGTATATTCCTGTGTTTAGTCCAGTTGGTTTTGAGCCGCTCTTTGACTGGATTGCATTTCCTGACGTATAGAATTTGGCAAAGGTTCGCATAATTTTTTCAGTTCTCCTGTGAGATACTATGAGATCTTGGGGTTCTATCTTGCAGGTATTGCATACTGTCTCAAGACAGCATATTCTTCTGTCCCAGTTCTTGAGCGGACTTCCTCCCTTTCTTGTTAATAGATCATCAATCCATTCTGTGACTAGCGGGTCTCCTGTAATTAGATGGTTCTTGTTAAACTGGCGGAACTTTGTATCCTCGGGAAGTTTTGGTAAGACTAGCCTGTCTTTAGTTTTGAGAATCTTTGATTCTCCTTTCATCTTTTTTACGTATCTGTATATTGTATCCCTTGACACTCCGAGGACTTTGGCAGTCTCCGTTACTGTTAGTGGATATGGTCTGGTACCTGTACCGTGTAACAGATTGTAGATTTCATTTGTTATTTGATCTTCTGTTGCTCTTTTCTTTTGTAGTCTTATGTGAGGTCTGCTCAAAAATATTTTCCTCCAAAAAGAAGGTCATACCAAAAATATTTTGAAAGTTTTTTTGATGTAAAGAATAGATATGATGGTTTCATATCTGACACTTGAACATCTTCTAAAAAGACTTAAGTTCAATTATTTCTCAAATTTATTTATCATTGTCAGAAGAAAAAGATCGACTAGAGACAATATTCAAACTTCAAAAAGGACTATCAAGTATGATGAAACTGGATAGATATCCAAAAGATTCTGAAGGAAGAATTTCTGCTTTATGTACTGCCATAATGCATGAGGCTGTAGAACTACAAAGAACAACAAACTGGAAATGGTGGAAAACTCCTGTAGAATTTGATGAAGCCGAAGCAAGGGAAGAATTAATTGATATTTGGCATTTTGTTGTGCAGGCTTCTCTCGAACTAAAACTTACACCTGATGATATTTTAGATGAATACAAAAAGAAAAATGAAATCAATCGTGAAAGACAAAGAACAGGTTATTAAAAAATTAGAATTTTTTAAAAATTACTTCAGTTTCAGTTACATTAATCAAATTTACAAGTTTTACATTATCTTGAAAATATTTTATTTCTGATTTTGAAACGGTGAGAAATGGATCTGGACTAGATGAATTAATTATTCTATTATTTTGATCAGTTCCATTTTTATGAAGTTGAAATAATGAATGACCTGATTTATGTCCCCAAACATCTTTGCCACATACAATTATGGTATTGACTTTGTGATTTTTGTTTACATATTTTATAATAGAATCAATTCCTTTGTTTTCAGAAAGTAATCTCCCCACAATTGATATTTTGTTTAGCATTTCAGAATTTGCAATATTTTTGAGCAAATCCATGCTTGAAAGAGTACAAATTGCTATCTTAGAATCAGGATTTCCAAGATAAAATTCTTCATTAATAGGTAAAATGACTTTACAAAGTTCTCCAATTGCCTCACCAATTACATTCACAATATTTCACGCATTGTTTTAGCAATAAATTCAATATTTTTCTGAGTTACATTTGGATGGATTGGTAAAGATAGTACATGTGAAGCTGCCCAATCAGTAACAGGCAATTTTGTTTTGAGTTTGTAAAATGGTGTTTTATGTACAGGTGTAGGATAGTAGGATGCTGCACCAATTCCTTTATCATTTAATTTTTTTAATAGTTTATCACGTTTATCAGTTGAAATTGTATATAGATACCAATTTACATTTTCATTTTTTCTTTCTTTTGGTAAAACAAGATCAAGATCAGAAATTAATTTTGTTAAACGTTGAGAATTATTTTTTCTAGATTTTAAAAATTTAGGAAGTTTTTTTATTTGTACAGTTGCTATTGCTGCATTTATTTCTGGCAATCTTAAATTTAGACCAAACACTCGAGTATCATAACCATGAACCATTCCATGATTTCTAATCATTAGCAGTTTATCTCTGAGATTTTTATTATTAGTTACAACAAAACCGCCTTCTCCTGCAGTCATTACTTTAGCAGGATACATACTGTAACATCCCATTTCAAAGAAAGTTCCAGTGTGTTTTCCTTTGTAAGTAGAACCTAATGATTGTGCAGAATCTTCTATGATAGGGATATTATGTTTTTTAGATATTTCAGAAAGTCTTTCAATATTTGCTACATTTCCATACAGATGAACTGGGATTATTGCTCGTGTTCTTTTTGTAATTTTTTTTATTAAATCATCAGGATCTATAGTATAATTTTCTTTTAAGATATCAACAAAAACTGGTTTTGCTCCAGTTGCAACTACTGCATTTGCAGTTGCTACAAATGTAAATGATGGGAGTAAAACTTCATCTCCTTTTTTAATATCCAATGCATAAAGTGCGGCCTGTAATGCTGCAGTACCAGAATTTACTGCAATGGCATATTTTGATTTTACAAAAGATGCCACAGATTTTTCAAATTCCTGAACATGTTTTCCGCCTAAATTAGCAGCAGATGTTAAAGCTCCATTTTTAAGAATTGACGTGACTACATCTATCTCTTCTTTACCCACAATAGGAATGTTAATTGCAATTTTCAACAATATTCTTGTTTATAACTAGTCTATAAATCTCAGCAAAGAAACATGAATTTTTATATTTCAAAATTTGGCAAACGGCATCATGAAGCCACGTCATCTTGAAAAAACAGATCCAGGCTACAAAGTATATCTATACATTTTCTATATCTGCGGAATCATAATGACATCATCATTAGTTTTCGGAGTATATGTCACCACAATAGAATGGCTGGAAAATGGAACATATGTTATGGGAGAAGTAATTCACAATACAACCATACCATTTGAAAATTTTGCAAGAGTAACTACTTGGATATTTTTCTCTACAATAATTGGATGGTATTGTGTTACAAGAATTGGATGGAGAAGAACTGCTGGCGATAAAATTGTCGGTACAAAAATGGCATTACTTCAATTAATGTTATTAGGATTTTCAATAATTTCACTTTATGAAGTATTATACAATTTTACTGTGTTAAATGCACAAATGACTGCAGGTGTTATCAATGGGATGGTTCCAGACATTGATAAATTATCAGTTGCGTATCCAGATCCTGATAGACCATGGAATTTAGTATTTGCAACCAAAGTTTTTCTTGCATCATTTATCATTAGTTCCCATGCATTTTATCTCAGTGTAAAACCAAGAAAAAATCTAGATGAATCAAAAATTGATTAGTTTTTTCTTTACAGAATAATTTTCGAAAAAAACTATATCAACTATGAATGGCTAATTTGTTCATGGGATTATTTGGTTCTAGTAAAAATGAATTAAAATGTAAAAAATGTGGTACAATCCTTCCAGATTCTGATAGATTAAAGAAACATCAAGAAAAAGCACACAATAAGAAAAAAGAAAAATGCAGAGCTTGTGGAGCTGAATTTGATTATTCAGAAGATTTGAGAAAACACAAGAAGAATTGTAAATAAAATTATTCAGACAACCCAGATTCATAATTTGGTTGTCTTTTCAGAGCTTTTTCAATTGCATCTAAATTTTTAATTTCATTTTTAGAATTCATTGATAAAGTATTGATCATTTCTGAGCCTAATTGGACTGATTGTTCAGGTAACGTTTCAAGAAATTTTTCAAGGGCTTTTCTATAATTTGAAATTAATTCTAAACCTTCTTCGAGAGTCATAAACAGTATGAAAATATCTTCTATTCAAACCTTCTAGATTGAAACTTGAACTTTGAATAACTTTATACGTTTACTTCTCAAAAGTTGTTTTGATTTGGATATTACAGAAAAAGTAGATTTGATTCAAAGACCACCAACTGAAGAAATAGTGACACAAGAAGAATTAATTGAACTATTCAAAACTAATTCATCACCAAATCATTACATTGGTTTAGAAATTTCTGGTTTCTTGCATCTTGGCAGTCTAATTAGTACAGGTTTTAAAATTAATGATTTCGTAAAAGCTGGTGTAAAATGTAAGATCTTTCTGGCCGATTGGCATACTCTGATAAATGACAAACTAGGTGGAGATTGGGAAACAATTGCAAAAGTTTCAAAATATTACCAAGATGCTTTCAAATTAGTTTGTCCTGATGCAGAAATAATTTTAGGATCTAAACTATATGAGGAAAAAACAGAATATTGGTCTGAGCTTGTAAAATTTACAAAACATATGTCAATTGCAAGAACAATGAGAACTTTGACTATAATGGGTAGATCAGAGGACGACAAAAAAATTGATGTTGCAAAATTACTATATCCTGCAATGCAAGCAGTTGATATTCATTCTTTAGATGTAGATATTGCTCATGCTGGAATGGATCAAAGGAAAATCCACATGTTGGTTAGAGAAATATTTCCAAAAATGAAATGGAAAGTACCTGTTGCTGTTCATCATAAATTATTACCAGGACTTTCAAAACCTGCAGACTCTAGTGATGAGAAAATCGTAGGTAAAATGAGTAAATCTGATCCAAACTCAGGAGTGTTTATTCATAATGCTGATGATGAAATAAGGAAAAAAATAAGCAAGGCATGGTGTGAAGAAGCAAATATTGAAAATAATCCATTATTAGAAATTTCAAAATCTGTAATATTTCATGAATTTAATGAAATGAATGTAGAGAGACCTGAAAAATTTGGTGGAAATGTATCATATATTAATTACAATCAACTGGAAAAAGATTTTGCAGAAAAGAAATTACATCCTGGAGATTTGAAACAAACAGTTGGAAATTATTTAGTCAAAGTAGTTTCTCCAATCAGAGAAAAATTGAATCTTAGTGAAGAATTGAATGATGCAATTAAGAAAAGTTTTTAGACTTTAAGATTAGGATTTGTTTGTTCTTCTAAATTATATTTTGATTTGTAACCTCTTGGGTTGATCATTAAATCTTTGTAAGTATAAGTCGATGAATTTCCAACAATTACAGTACTAGTCATGCCTAGTTGATCTGAATGATTGGGTAAATTTTCTAAATCAGTCATTACAATAGATTCAGATTCTCTATATGCACTTTTGATAATTGCAACTGGTGTAGAAGGTTTTCTATATTTTAAAAGAACTTTTCTTGTATCTTGTAATTGATGAATTCTTTTTTTACTAGCAGGATTATAAATTACAATTACAAAGTCACCTTGAGCTGCTGCTTCAACTCTTTTTGAAATAACTTCCCATGGAACCAGTAAATCACTCATGCTAACAACTGCAAAATCAGTCATTAGAGGTGAGCCAATAATTGATGCGCATGAATTAAGTGCAGACACGCCAGGAACAATTTCCACTTGAAGATCATCTTTTGGATTCCAACCAGATTCAGCAAGTGTTTCATAGATTAATCCTGCCATTCCATAAATTCCTGGATCACCACTTGATACTAGTGAAACAATTTTTCCAGATTTAGCAAGATCAATACATTGATGAGCTCTTTCAACTTCTTGTGTCATTGCATAACGATGAACAGTTTTTCCTTCAATAAGATCTTGTACTAAATTAACATAAGTTTCATATCCAACAATTGTATTACTCTCACCAATCACTTCTTTTGCTCGAAATGTCATATGGTCATGATGGCCAGGTCCGACACCTACAATGTAGAGTTTACCAGTCAATTTTAAAAGAAATTTTTTATCAAGTAATTTATCCGTTTAGTGGATCTATTGGAATGGATCAATAAATGGACAGTTTACTATATGATCACTGTTAGTTGGTCTGGCAATACTAACTGAAAGTTTATCCTCTTTACTAAAAGAGTCAATATCAGACCTTGTTTCTAAAATTTTTGCAGATTTTTCATCATTCCATTCAACTAGATAGATTCTCCACATAGGACTATAATTTGCATCTCCAAGTGATGCTCCAGCAATTCCTGCTTGGAATCCCAATGGGCCAGAACCAGTAATTCCATTTTTAAATTGGAACAAATCTACTGCGCCTGAATGAGTAATCAGATTTGCTGAACTAGGAGATGAGGCCACACCCATAGTTTCAGCAGGTCCTGATGGTGTTGCATCAGTTACAATATAGTAAATTGTTCTTCCATCAGGTCCCCAACCCCTATGAGCTACAAAAGTTACAGTCATTTCCTCTTTGTTAATTTCAGTAATTTGACCACCACTGTAAGACATTTCATCAGAAATTTCTTTGTCTGAACGAACTTTCATTTGTCCATCAGGCCAAATAATTTGAGGTGTATTCAGTACAATTCCTGTTTCATTAAATTTAACTCGACCACCTTCTTCAGCTGCAATTACATCTGCTGCAGATTTAAATTCAATTTCTTTTTGACCAACTTTCCAAGTAACTTCAACAATAGAATTTAGTGCACTGTATTCTGATTTTTGTGATGGTGTGCTAGAAAATACTTCGTTTTGGAATCCATATATTCCATTGCCCTTTACTCCATTTTTAAAAACATATAATTTTTGAAGTGCTTTTTCTGGTACATCTGCAAGAACTGGTGCAAATTCTACATTCCATTCTTGTTTATCTGAAATAGTTTTTGCATAATTTTTATCACTACCATCAGTTATGATGTAATGGATTTGATTTCCTTCATAGATTCCTTTGTGCATTGGGATTGTGGCAGGGACATTTGTTCTTGAAAGTAAATATGATGATTCATCTTTTTCAAACTCAATTTTTTGCATTATTACATCAGTGGGTTGGCCTCTAATCCATCCGTCTAGACTAACAGTAGATGTAAATTTTTTGGAGTTTGGTGAATGCAATGCAAGCGCTGCTCCCGTAAACTCAAATGATCCTGAATTTTTTTGTAAATCAATTAATGATAAACCATAGATTGTTTTTCCATCAACTGTCCATGTAGGTTGGCCTTTTGATTCTTGAGAACTAATTTCATGTAAAACTATAATCTGTACAGGCTCACTTGAGGTAAATGTCATAGAACCGTCATAGATTGTTCCCTCATTTGGAGATAAAATCAATGCCAGTTGGTGATTTTCATGTCCTTGGCCAGGATCTTGGGATGATGTTATAGTTTCAGTGAAATGAATTTTCTTTCTAGAACCTGCATCAACTAGTTGATCAGATGATGATGATACAAAAATTATACCAATAGAAACAATTCCAATTATTAACAAAGATTGAAGTTTATTCAATAAATAATCTTGAGATTATTCCCTTAAATGATTTTGTCTTAATTGATTTTATCTAGTGCAAATTCATTGTGCAAAGCTCGTACAGCTGCATTTGTATCAGAATTTTTTACAACAAATGCAAGATTAAGTTCAGATGATCCTTGAGTAATCATGGATACGTTTACTTTGTTTTTCTCAATTGCACCAAAAACTTTAGAGGCAACTCCAACAGTTCCTCTCATTCCTGAACCAATTAATGCAATTATTGCAACATCTGTAGTAATGTCTAATTTTTTGATAATTTTTCCCAATAATTCCATCTCTAATGCACTAACTGCTTTATCAAGATCAGCATTTTTTACTACAATTGTAATGCTTGATTCAGATGGATTCTGTGAGATCATCATTACGTTGATTCCAGCCTTTGCTAGCGTGGCAAATATTTTTGCTGCAGTACCTGGAGTTCCAACCATACTACCGCCTTGAACATCAATTAATCCATTATTTCGTACATTACTTACGCACTTTACTGTATTTTTTACAGCTGAAGAAGTTGATGCAGAAACTAGGGTTCCTTCATTTTTGATATTGAAGGAATTTCTAATCTTCATTGGGATTTTCTTTGTTATTAGAGGCTCAAATGTTCTTGGGTGTATCTGCTTTGCACCAAATAGAGCCATTTCAACTGCTTCAATGTATGAAACTTCTTTGAGTAATTTTGCATTTTTTACAATTTTTGGATCTGCAGTCATTAGACCATCTACATCACTCATTAACCAAATCTCATCTGCTTTTATGCAGGAACCAACAATTGTTGCTGAATAATCAGAACCGCCTCTACCAAAGGTAGTAACATGACCATGTTGATCAGCACCAACAAATCCTCCAACAACCGGGATTGTTTTCTTTGAAAATAAAGCATCTACAGTCTTTGATACTCTCAATCGTGTTGTATCAATGAGTGGTTTAGATTCACCAAAATTAGAATCAGTAACTATTCCCACTTCTTTGCCAGTGAGAGGAACTGATTTTTTTCCTGAATCAGTAATTGCTGATGAAACTAATTTTATTGATAACCTTTCTCCAAACGAAAATAGATAATCCATTGTTCTTGGAGTAACTTCACCTAGTAACACCATTCCATCAATTAGGGCCACAAGTTCATCAAAGTCTTCATCATATTTTGAAAGTAATTTTTTTCTTATGTCAGATTTTTTGATCGTCTGTTTAGCTAATTGCTTATGTCTATTGGTAATTTTTGATGCAAGTTGTTCAGCTTTGGATTTATTTTCTTTTTTTATTGATTCTGAAATTTCTATCAAATCATCTGTAGTTCCACTAGTTGCAGAACATACTACAACAATTTGGTTTTTCTTTGATAATTCATTAAGATGCTTAGCTACTGCTTGGATGTCTTTTGCGGCAGAAATTGATGTTCCACCATATTTTATTACAAGTCTCAATTCAAAATACCTGAACTAGTTAATCTTTAAATGCTTTAACTTTCGACGCGTGGAGCGAGGTAAAAGTGAATTCTACCGATATTTGCTACTTTAAATTCAATTCTAAGAGGCTTTGCGCTTGAAAACTCACATGTAATTGAGCCTGCATTGGAACCTACTGCTTTGACTACAGGATTTAGATATTCAAGACTGTATGTACCAACACTGTCCTCTTTTGAAGAAATTTCTTCAATTTCTTTATCATCTTTGTCAAGTTCAATTACAACTTCACCAGAATCACCTTTTCCAGAAAAGTCCCCTTTTGAATCAGATGTTTGGATAGTAAGATAATCAGATACAACCTGTACATCACCAAGAATTTTGTCAAACTTTGATGAGGTTAAAACAATTTTTGAGTCATAAGGGATTTTTGGTAATGGAGTATCAGTTGCAGAACTTTCAATTAATCGCATTTTGTATTTTTTATTTTTTCCAACTGTTACAAGTAACATGTTTTGTTCAGAGATACTGATCTCAATGCTATCTTTTTTATCTGCTCTTTTGATAAGTTTTGAAAATTCATCTATTCTTACACCAAATTTAATATCACTATCACATTCATATTTTTCAAATGCAGAATTTGGCCATGAGATATCTATCAAAGCTACATGTGATGGATCCATTCCTCTAAAAGTAATTCCTTCTGCTGTTGCAACAAAAGTTGCTTCCTCAACAAGTGTAGATATTGCAGAAATGATAGCTTTTAGATCATCAGATCCACTTGTTTTTGCACCAAAAGTCAAATCAATTTTCTTCCCTTTATGTTCCAGTTAAACCTTATGTGTAATCACGCCAGGTGTATTTGCATTTTTGACAACGATAGAATCTTGTTGTAGGTTCATCTGCACTTCTAGTTTGGAACATCCAACCAACTGCTTCATCATGTCCACATTTTTCACAGTCTATCTTGACAGTTGGATTAGATTCTTCGCCTTCATCTCCTTCAAAAGCAAGTAATGAGAAATCTGGTTCTTCTTCAGCAGCAATTTTTTTTGTTGGTTTAGCTTTTTCTCCATCAGTATAACCACATTTAGAACATTGGAGGCCGGATCCACTATTTTTTAATTTGACCTCACATTTGGGGCAAAACTTCAATCTAATTTACCTTAATTTGAGAATGGAATAGTTGGTTGAATTCTTGAGCCATTTTGATGGCTGAATCTGTTGCTTTTTTAATTTCACCAAGTGGTTTTGAACTAGAATTAACTCTCATCCAACATTCATTGGTAAGAGGATGCTTTACAATAACTCCTGCAAAATCAGTAGAAGATGCTTTTAGCAGTTCATGTTGAATTATGTATAAAATTCCAATATCAGTTTCAGTAATTGAAAGGCTGATCTCTTTAGGCTCAGAACTGATCACTTGTGCATTCATGTATTCAGAAAAAGCACATATTGCGGATATAAATCATTATGAGCGGTAACAATGGGAGAAAGCAAGATTTCAGTAATAGAATTAGTAAAATCCAAGGATGAGTACTCATCTGAGGAAAATATCGAGATAAATGTCCAATTTTCAGTCGAGGGAGACATTAGAAATGCCTTCAATGAGGCAAACTGGACTAAAGCCTACAACAATAACGATGTCTCTTTCAAAATGAAACATGGCATAAAATTGACATCTGGAGGACTAAGAAAGAAGGAGTTAGGACGGACCATTGATAGTTATAGAAAGGCATCAATATTTTGGACTCGAAATCCAAAACTAGTCAATCCAATGAAAGACAGACGAATTTGGGTACAGATAGCCAAAAATTTTGAACCATTTATCAGATTATCAGAAGAGGAAGTCAGACAGGAATTATTTGACTTTAATGAAAAATTTGTATTCAAAGCATCAGACTTGGGTAAAGGAAAACACAAGATTGGAGCAGAAGCTTTTGCATCTTGGCAGAAACATGACTTTACAGAAACTGGAAATGTCAAAAACAGCTCAAGTGAAATTGAAATTACAATCAATTAGGGATATAAGGAACTTTTTTGGGTAATAATTAATGGCAAAATACGATGGTCTGTTAGGACAACCAATACTTGAAGTTGAAGAACCTGA
This sequence comes from Nitrosopumilus oxyclinae, assembly GCF_013407165.1. Classification (NCBI taxonomy): domain Archaea; kingdom Thermoproteati; phylum Nitrososphaerota; class Nitrososphaeria; order Nitrosopumilales; family Nitrosopumilaceae; genus Nitrosopumilus; species Nitrosopumilus oxyclinae. The sequence continues at coordinate 1,545,240 of NZ_CP026994.1, forward strand.
TAAGGAAGGTGGAATTACCTTTATCTTCAAAGACAACAGGTTTATGTTCATAAAAGCAGTTGATGGAAAAATTGAGACCGTATCAATTCCAGAATAGGTGAATGTGAATGGAAAAATTTGACGCAATCAAAATGTTAGAACTTGTTAAAGTAGAAGATCCTGATGCAGACGGTGGAATGACTTTGTTTTTTCAAGAAGAGAAAACCTTGAAAATTAAAGTTGTAGATGGAAAATTAGTTTCTGAATTTGTTTAAACTAATTTCTTACATGTTTTTCATAAAATCCGATAGCTAATTCTTGTACTTCAGATTGGATTGAACCTGGTCTTTCGTCTCGAATTTTTTTAATTGCATTCTTGGCTGAAAAATTTTTGTATTTTATAAAATAACAAGCAAGTATTGTTCCAGCTCTTCCCATTCCGGCGGCACAATGAACCATTACTGATTGATCATTTTTAATTTGTTCATGAATGAAATCAACTGCTGAATCTATTCTGTCCATATCAGGAGCAGTCAAATCAGGAGTTGGGACATGCAGATATCCAATATTTTTAACCCAGTCATCTGGTAATGATTGCTCAGTCATAGTTACAATTGATTTAACACCTTGATTTAGAAGCCAATCAAATTCATCCAAACTTGTCGGAATACCTGAGCCTGCTAATTTTTCTTCAATTAACCAAGAAAAGTTTGTAGGTTTTTTTGTAATTTTACCATGAACCTTTCTCCAAATATTACCAGGTTTACTCATGTTAAATTCATGATTACTCTGTATTTTTAGTATTACGTAGTGTAATCATGAGCTACTGCACGGACAGGGGAACCTGTAGCATCTTTTAGCTTTAATGGAAGAATTGTAAAATTAAATTCCAAAGTTCGTATTTTATTCATATTTGCTAAATTTTCTACTATCAAAATATTATTTTTAGACAATATGTGATGTACAGAAAATGATTCATCTTTTCCAAGATCTATACTTGGGGAATCAATACCTACTAAATTGATTTTTTTGGATGCAAGATACTTTGCAGATGATGCATCTAATCCAGGATTTTCAGTGAAATAATTATTTTTTTTCAGATTTTTTTGCCAGTCTGTAAAGAAAAAAACAGAAGAATGGTTTGGGATATTACCGTTCTTTTTTTCAAATGATGTGATATCGGATTTGGTAATTGGGGTATTCTTTGATTTTTTGAGTTTGATTAGAATTGCTTTTCCAAAGAGTCTATCAAGTGGAATTTGGTGAATTTTTAGTCCATTTTTGACAAAATGATAAGGTGCATCCAGATGTGTTCCTGTATGTGAACTTAGGAATAATAATTCAAGATTATATCCATCATGATCTATATCTGACCAATCAATGAATTGGGGAGTTGGAGATCCAGGGAAACTTGGAATGGATTCTGATATTGTAAGTGACAAATCTATTGGTTTCACATCATCAAGACGCATTAGTGATTTATCAATTTTGAAGAATGAAAGGTTAAATACGGTCTGATGAAAAAAGCCCTTGTGCCTACAGCGTATGTTCTATTAAATTCTGATTTAGGATCAGATGAAACAATCATCAACGAAGTAAAACAAATTCTTACAAAAGAGGATGTAAAGTATGAGGTTCAAGGCGTATACGGCGTATACGATATTGTCCTAAAATTAACTTCTGATGATGCTGAAAAATTACGTGCAATTATTACCAACAAAGTTAGAAAAATTAGTAAAGTTCAATCTACACTAACAATGATGGTAATAGAAGAACAAGAAAGCCTATAATTTCTTTATTGCATCAATTACTTTTAAAATCTGAGATTCAGTATTAAAAAAGTGTGGAGATACACGTACAATCTTTTGGTCCATAATTTCTCTTACTGCTAAAATAATATTTTGTTTTTCAAGTTTATCAACAACAAGTTGTGAATCAATCCCTTTGATGTTAAATGAAACAATACTTGTTCTAACATCAGAATCCTCCGGCCCATACAAAATAATATTTGGAATTTTTGATAGTTCTTCTCTTAAAACATTTGACAAGTGTTGATTTTTCTTGCGAATGTTATTCATTCCAAACTTTAACAAATAATTTGCAGATGATTCCAATCCGACAATTCCCACATAATTTCTAAATCCAGTTTGAAATTTATCTGGTAATTCTTTGTATGCTAATTTTGAATCATCATAAATTATTGCAGATTCGCCACCAATTGTTTTGGGTTCTAGTAATTCACTAGAATTTCTTTTGCAATAGAATAATCCTGTGCCCATGGGGCCGCAAAGCCATTTAGATCCATTAAATGACATAAAATCACATTTAATTTTTGAAACATCGATATCTCCAATACAACCTATACTTTGTGCGCTATCAATGAAGAATGGAACCTTGTCTTCAAGAATTTTTCCTATTTCTTCTACAGGAATTATTGCACCTGTGTTATACAATACATGACTAAGTGCAACTAGTTTTGTCTTATCATTAACAAGTGACTCTAAATCATCTAACTTAAAAAAACCATTATCATCAATAGGTAAATTTTGAATAGAAATTTTTTCTTGTAACTTTATCCACGGATAAAAATTAGCATGATGTTCGTGTGACATTCCACGAATTATCATATTAGAGTCTTCATCAAAAGACAATCCGTTTGCTACAAAATTAATTCCATCAGTAGTACTTTGGGTAAGAACCACTTCATCAGGTTGACAAGAAATGATTTTTGCAATAGTTTTTCTTACATTTCGCAATTTATCATTGACAAGAGGTTCTGACTCTTTTGAATCAGGGCCAATAGAATTGTATGTGATTAGAAATTCTTTCATAGCCTCAATACTTTGAGTGGGCATTAAAGAAACAGATGCATTATTGAGATAGATTTTCTCTGAGGTTGGAAAATCATCTGAAATGTCTTTAGATACCAAATTCATTATTATATCTGTAGATTGCTAATTCGGTGTTGGATAAAAATCCTGAGATAATTATAGGTGATGATTTAACACCAGTTCAAATTAAATTTGAACAAAACAATCCCAACATTGTTTTATGTTCAAAACCATTTCATAAAATTGAATTTCTTAACAGATTAATCAATTCAACTGAAGATCCAATAATTTTCATCGACATGGATTTGCTATACACTGGATATGTAGAATCTAAAATGATTCAAAAAAAAGAAAATCTAACAATATTTTGCCCAAATAAAACAGATTGGGATGAGAAACTATCAGAAATTATTTCCAAAGTATCAAAAGATAGATTTTTGGTAATTATTGACTCCTTTAATGGAATCTATAATTTGTTTGATGATTTAGAATCGGCCATATTCATTAATTCATGTATAATGCTACTGGCATCAATTGGAAATCATGTAAATTCATCTGTTGTGATAACTGGAATGGCACGAAAAAAAGAAAATGATGGTTGGATTCTTTCACCAGGTGGAAGACACATCATTAAATCAGAAAAAACATGTGTTTATTTTCTCAAGAAAACTGAAAATAACTTGATAATTAGCACATTAGATCAAACAGATGGGAAAAAATAAAGATCAAAGATTGCGATCAAAATTAAAACGCCGTTATAAAATATCAAACGCCGTTATACGGTGATATTTTTAGGTAAATTATATAAAGATCAAATCGACAATTAATTTCGTTATGCCAGTAGGAATTATTCCAGACATCAGCGAACAAATGTGTATCGGATGCGCACTATGTGTAGAAATCTGTACCACACTTGGACCAGATGTCCTTAGAGTAAAACCAGTTGAAGGCTGGAAAAGAGGTAAAGCATTTGTCTTCTACCCAGAAAGATGTATTTCAGATGGTGCATGCATCGGTGTATGCCCAACAAAAGCAATCTTTTGGATGCGACCAATGGACTTTACAGTTGGACAACCAGTTCCACTCTACAAGAACTCAGTCTTCGTCAAAGGTTGGACTGAATTAATCGATTAGATTAGTTCGTCAAATTTTAATTTCTTTTTATTATTTTAAATTTAAACAGCACTTGCTGATTCATCTTTGATTTTAGGTTTTTTCTTTAACCAAAACATGGCTATAAGGAACATTACACCTGGAACAAGAATAATCAATAGCATTAATTCGTAATACGTTGTTAGTCTTTGAGCTGGTTTTGTGTGATAAGTTTCATGAGATGTTTTTTCAGGATTATCATAAACTGCTGTAGTAAAATCAACAGAGCGTTGTTCTTTACTTTCAACATTTCCAAATACAGTGACACTTTCCTCAGCAAAAATTGAGGGTGATTGAATTCCTTCTATTCTTACTATGATAGATCCAGATTCACTAAAAATAAAATTTCTGTAATCTCCACCAATTTGACTTAGTCCTTCATCTCTAAAAATTTCTTGTCCATTTTGAAATATTACAAAACTGTATTTCATTTCTGCAAGGTTAGAATTTGTTTGTGGATCATAGAATTGATAGACAAATTGAATTTTTTCATGAGTTTTAATAACTGGAGGATCCCATGATAGATTTACCTCTATGTTTCTATCTGGTGTATATTGCAACAAAGGAAATTTTAATTTTTTGCCAGTTGCATCGTGTGGATAATCAGGAATTTGTTTTTCTACAATTAAAATTCCTTCCATCCATGGATGAATTGTACAATAATAAGAAAACGTACCAGAATCCTCAAACGTGTATGACCATGATTCACCTGGCATAAATCTACCACTATCAAAAATTCCATTTGATTTTCCAAAGTTATCACTCATCCAACCAAACCTTCCTGAACCTTCCCCACTGGTAACAGTATGACCTTCTTTGTCATCATTATACCAAGTTACAGTATCACCTACTGTAACAAACAGTTGAGGCGGATCATACCATACTTCAGCCACTGTATTTAGTTCTGGATTGTATGCCCCTACTGGAATATCAATAATGTATTCTTCAGCATATGCAAAAGATGTAGAAGTCAAAATCACTAAAAATAAAGAATACAGTAAAAATTTCATATTTTATAGCCGAAATTCAGATAATTAAAAACTAGAGGTCATTTTCAATATTGCAAGTGATTATCAATTCAAAGAATTACTATAGGCACAATATATTCAAAAAGAGTGATATTCGTATAAAGAAAACATAGAACAAAAATGGCTATTTCATTTAATCTTAGTAAAAAATTCATTTTTCTGATAATGATTGTATCATTTGTTGCTCTTTCAATTACAGGGTTTCTAAGCTTCTATTATGCAGATCAAATTCTAGGAGAAAGAGTAGGTGATCAATTACTAGGAGAATCCACTGTAAGAGGTGACACACTAAGGTTACTTTTTGAATCAAGAATTGAACAAAATAAAATTCTTGCAAATGATCCTATGATTCAGTTATTAGTTTCGGAAATGAATCAAATTCCTAAAGACAAACTAAAAGAATCTCAAGAAAATAATCGTAGGGATTTTTTAATTCAAATTCAAGCATTCCAAGAATTGATTGGGTATTCCATAGGATTTGAAGATACTAAAATTATTGGTAAGGATGGAAAAATGTTTTTTTCTCTTAGTAGAAATTTAGATGAAGATTTTATTGAAGATAAATTATTCCAAAGAGGATTAAAAGAATCATTTATTGAATTTGAACCATCTAAAAATGGTAAAAAAATAGTTGTTGTTTCCCCAATTTTTGCAGATGGGAATAAAAAAGGAGATGAACCTATAGGAGTGATAATTTCTAAAATGAGAACAACTTCAATTGACAATGTGCTAGTGAATAGAAGTGGATTAGGAGAATCAGGTGAAGTATACATTGTGAACAATCAATCAATCATGTTATCAGAATCTAGATTTATTGAAGATGTAGTATTCAAACAAAAAGTGGATAGTTTAGCCGTACAGAAATGTTTCAATGAAGGAGAAGAAATGGTAGGATTTTATGAAGATTATAGAAATGTTCCAATTTATGGATCATCATATTGTGCAGATGATTTAGGCATAGTTTTACTTGTAGAAATTGACCAAGAAGAAGTTGAAAAACCAATAGATATTCTTCAGAACAGGATATTCTATACTGGAATAGTAATTACCCTATTAATGGGAATTGTTGCATTTGTAATATCAAAATCAATTTCAAGACCCCTCCTTAAATTAAAAAATGCTGCAAATAAAATTGCAAGTGGAGATTTTAAAGTAAGAACTAACATAACAACTGGTGACGAAATAGGAGAATTATCACATGCATTTGATTCAATGGCTCAAAAGCTAGAAGAATCATTAATTGAGATTAAAGAGAAAGAAGAAGTCATTAAACAGCAAGAAGATATTTTGTTAAAATTTTCTCAACATGAACAAAATGATTGTGTAGGTGTTGTTGATATAACAGACTCTACAAGAATATCATCTAAATTATCTGATGATGATGTTAGTAAAATGTATGAAATTTTCCTTAATTTTATGGCAAAAATTGTCCATAAACATCATGGAGAAGTAGTAAAAAATATTGGAGATGCTTTAATGTTTAGATTTGCAAATGTTGATCCAAAAAATATCGAGGTAATGAAAAATATCTTAGAATGTTGTTTGGATATGATAGAATCTCATGATGAACTAAAAAAAGAACTTAATGCAGAAAACATAGATGAATTAGATTACAAAATTAGTGCAACATATGGTTCTGTTAAAGTGGCTGAAAGTACGACTTCGAAGATTTCAGATATTTTTGGACCTACAGTGAATAAATGTTTTAAAATAAATTCACTTTGTCCAAAAAATAGTATAGTGGTTGGCATCAATCTCTATGAAATTTTAAAAGACTTTGATGAATACGAATTTTCTCAATTCCATTCCGCTGAAATGAAAGAGAAATATGGTTATAGTATTTTTGAAGTTAAAAGAAAAAAATAACATAGAAAAAATATTTTTAATCAAAAAACATGTATTTTGAGGCTAAATTATTCAGAATTTTTTAGAGCGGCATGAACAAAATCGATTATTTTCAAATAATCTGTTCTTGGTTCTGTACTAATCATAAACAAGTCATTGGAATTGATTGGAATACTAATCATGGAAACTATAGCGTATTCTGTAATTGATGACTGTTCTTTTCCAAGTTTGTATGCTAAATTTGTGTAAAGATCTCTTTTTTGCAGTGCATAATGAATCGACATTTTGACGTTATCCCCATCTAAAATTTTCTCAACATTTTCTCTATGTCCACCTGCAATCATCTCACCCTTACTATTTGCAACACCTGCAAATCTGACTTGTGGATCTAAATCAAGAACTTGTTTTGACAATTCATTATAATCTACTGTCATTTTTTATTACCATCTGATTTCTTTTTAAAAAGTATTTCATCCTTTTCTTCTAATTCTTCTGTATAATCATCCATATCCAGTAAGAACTCTTCTTCATCAGAATACGCAGATTCAGCATGCTCACTAATATCTAATCCTATATCTTCGACTTCAGCTGAAACTCGAATACCTATAGTACGTTTTAACACTTGAAGAATTATCCAAGTTCCACCAAAGCCCATAGCAGCTGCTACTGCAACCCCTATTGCTTGAATCCAGAGTTGATCTGGATTTCCAAATAGTAATCCATCTACCCCTCCAGGATTAATTGCAGTACTTGCAAAAATTCCTATAGCTAACGCACCAACAATACCTGCAACACCGTGAACAGAGCTAACATCAAGTGCATCATCAATCTTTAATTTTTCTTTGAACAGCACTACACCAGAGTATGAGATTACACCTATTGCAATACCAATTACAAAGGCATGTTCGGCACTAACAAATCCAGATGCAGGAGTAATTCCAGCAAGACCAGCAATTGCTCCATTAATTGTGGCTACAACTGATGGTTTACCAGTTCTAATCCATGAAAGTCCTGCCCAAATTAAAGCAGATACAGATGAGGCCATGTGAGTTACAATTACAGTATTACCTGCAACACCACCTGATGCAGAAAGTGCACTACCTGCGTTAAATCCAAACCATCCTAACCACAATAATGAAGAACCAAGAACAGCAAGTGGAATACTATGAGGAATCATGATGGCAGGTCCGTAGTGTCTTCTTCTACCAAGTACTAGTGCGGCAGCGAGGGCTGCCATTCCAACACTTGTATGAATTACAATACCACCAGCAAAGTCGACAACACCAAGTTCTGCTAACCAACCACCACCCCAAACCCAATGAACTAGAGGATAATAGATTAGCATGGACCATGCTGCAATGAAAATGATAAAGGAATTGAATTTCATTCTTTCAGCAATAGTTCCTGTAAGCAATAGTGGAGTAATTGCTGCAAACATTAGTTGGAATTTTACAAATAATACACCAGGAATTGTTGGAGCATATTGTTCCAATGGCGCATCAGATGGAACACCTTTGAGAAATACCCAATCAAAATTCCCAATTAATCCTTCAGTTGAATCACCAAAGGAGACACTAAATCCAAAAATAAACCACATGACACTCAAAAGTGCTAAACCAAAAAAGATCTGCATGAAAATTGATGCTGCATTCTTTTTTCTTAAAAGTCCAGATTCAAAGAGACCTAATGCGGGGATCATTAGTAGCACAAGACTGCCTGCGACAAGCATCCATGCTGTATCCCCAGAATCTAGAACCATGTAAAAAATCTGAGTTTGAAATTAATAACAATGACTAAATTTGGTTATCATTTGATTATCATTTGGTTATCAAAATCAGAAATTATATTTGTGTAAATTACATTACAATAACTAAATGCTCAAAATAGAAGTCATACTAGGAGAAAACGACGTTATGGCAATTAGTGAAGGATTAAAAAAAATCGGGATTGGTGGTCTTACTGTATCCAAAGTAAGAGGAAGAGGTAAAAAACCAGGTCCAGAAATTCACGCATCAAAAGGAAGTGAAATTTTTGTGCCTCAATTCAGTGAAAAATACAGATTAGAAGCAATCATTTCAGATGCAATTGAAGATGAAGTTATAGGAATTATTAAACAAAATGGCAGAGTTGGTAAAATCTTTGTTTCTCAAATTTTACGAGCAGTGGATATTGCTTCAGGGGATGAAGGGGAAAACACAATCTAGAGTCATGAACATGAATTCTATTCGCAATAGTAAATTGTTTCACAGAGAAGAGATGCAACGTTTGGAATCTAAAGACGTACTCAAAGTCGTTGCGATAGCAGGAATCATTGTTATACCACTACTTGTTGGTTTAGTTCTATGAAATTATCCAAAATTTCTATCGCTAAATTAGTACTTGCAGCAGTTGGAATGACGTTAGTTGGATTAGCTTTGTTTAACGGATACTATTAAAAATCACCAAAATTATTTTCATAAATAATTGTAGGGTTTTTTAGTTGTTTTTCTATTGTCGGTAATGATTTCATTATACAATAATTTACAAAATCACTAAATGATTTTATTCTATAATCATTACGCAGTGTTTCTTTGTTATCTTCATAAATTATTTGTAATTTTTTTAAAGTAAATTTTTGCAATGGAACAAATCTACTTCGTTTAGGTAATTGTTTTGATTCTGAACTTGCTTCTGTGGTAAATTCAAGATCTTGTTTTCCATCAAGTGTTTCCATATCTACGACTTCTTCCATTTCAGAAACAAAGATTTTTCCACCATGTATTGATGACAAGCCAGAATTTTTTGAAATCATTTCAACTACTTTTCTTGCATCTTTATCAGAAACTACCATTTCGATTTTTGCTAATGGTACTGACTTTAATCCAGTTGAACCTATTCTAGAACCTTGAGACTCATCGTAAATATTACTATCATCTAAATTTCGTTTATCAATAATGTAAGTTCCAACTATATTCAAATTTGTTTTAATGGTAGGAAAATTTTTTCGCTTAATTACAGCCTCTATCTTTTTCACGTATAATATTCAAAAACAGGCATATTTATGAGAAATGATCATTATCACGCCTAAAAATTAGCATTCAGACTTAATTATTTTTTAGAAAGTCCAAATTTTGATGCCCATCCTTGTTTTTTAGCAGGCTTCATAGAGAGATTATCTAGCATTGCATATGTAATAGTAAATCCATTTCCGATCATAGTAGCATCTTTTGTGTAATTTTCTTTGTTTGATATAAATTCATCAGCTAAATCTTTAATTTTTTTGGTTTTGAGATCAAACAATCGTATTTTTTTACCATTCTCAAGTTTAATTATAGCATCACCACTTAGCCCCTGAATAGAAAAATTCTCAAAAAATCTAATCGTTCCACCTTCTTTAAGGATAATCTCAGAATCAAAAGTTAACTTTGCACCATAAAATAAAATTTCTCTTGCAGAAATTTTTACATCATCTTCAACATTTAAAACAATTATAGAATCAGCTTCAAGTGATACTGTATTTGCAATATTTTCTGCAATAATTTTTCCATTTAGTGCTGAAATGTGAGTTCTATGTTCTTGAATTTGGAAAACTCCTACACGTATAGGATCTTCAATTTTAAATTTTCTTCCATAAACATTTCCAATGACAACATTACCGTTATCTACAATTATTTTTGCACCATTATCAATTTTATATTTATTTTCTAGGGGATTAACAAATTTAAAATCCCCATTGGTTAGATGGATATTTGTCTGAAATTCTTCTGTCCATGAAGGGCTAGTAATACTTCCTTGCATAATGATAGGGCCATCATAAGAAAAACTTCCTGCCATAAAATTTCCTTTAATTGATAAAGCACCATTAGCCTTTCGTTCTAATTCAATTTCTCCAAGGGTTTTTGAACCAAACAATCTAGAAGCAGTTGTGTTTGAACTGTTCAAAGCAGCTGCCCATTCTTGAGCAGTTTTCATTTCTTTGAATAGTTCTTGACCCAAAATTTGATTTTTTCTTCTTACATCAGCCTCAGTATCACCAGAATATACTTTTGAATTTTTTAATTTTTCATAATCTGTTTCAGGATATTTTTTACCAATTTTTAGATCATCATATGCTTGTTTAATTTGTATAAATTGTTCATTTTCACCTCCACGATCTGAGTGAAATTGAAGAGCTAATCGTCTAAACGCATCTCTAATTTCTTTCTCAGTTGTTCCCTCTACAATTCCTAAGATATCATAATTACTTTCTACCATATCCTATACCAATGATAATTTTTCAAATTCCTATACTTGTAGGTTATTAGACATAGAATATCAAGGATATGAAAAAAATGGGAAAAAAGTCTAGATTTGACTATTTTACTACTAAAACAGGAACTGCAGTTTTATGCATTACATAATTTGATGTACTTCCGAGAAATGCCTCTTTTGCACCACCCAATCCTCGTGCACCTATTACAATCATGTCAAATTTTCCATTTTTAGCAAATTTAACAATTTCAGAACCAGTATTTCCACCACCAGTTTTGTATTTGAAAACAGCACCGGCCTTTTGAGTTTTATTCATAGCAGGACCAATAGCTTTGACAGCTTTTCTTTGTGCTTCTTCTTTCATTTTTGCTGTATATTTGATTCCTGCTGCTATTGGCAAATGAAATACATAAAATCCTGTAATTTCTGCGTCTCCACCTTTAGCAATTTCAATTGCTCTATCTAATCCTCTCATAGAATTTGATGAACCATCAAGAGGAACTAGAATTTTTTTGAATTTGGCCATAAATTACAACAAAATTTGTTCAATATAAGAAAGGTTTATGATTTTCAATATTGGAATTGCTCATGCATATTAATCAAATATCTAACTTGATTTAATTAAAAATGAAAATACATTTTGATGATTTTATTTATGGTTCCATAGATGGAGCAGTTACAACTTTTGCAATAGTTGCAGGTGTTATGGGCGCATCATTATCTTCTACAATAATCTTAATTCTAGGATTTGCAAATTTATTTGCTGACGGGTTTTCTATGGCTGCATCAAATTATCAAGCATCAAAAGCAAGAAATGAGTTTGTACAAATGAAAAGAAAACAAGAAGAATGGGAAATAGATAATTTAGAAGAACAAGAAAGAGATGAAATCAGGGATATCTACAGAGAAAAAGGTTTCAAAGATGAATTGTTAGAAGATGTTGTAAGAATAATCACATCAAAGAGAAAAGTATGGATAGATACAATGATGAAAGAGGAATTAGGATTAATTGAAGATGCTAAAAATCCCATGCATAGTTCTGTAAGCACTTTTGTTGGTTTCAATTTTGTTGGATTAATTCCATTAATTCCATTCATGATTTTCATGATGATAGGAATTGAATTAAATAAAGATGCTTTTGTATATTCTATCGCAGGAGTTTGTGCTGCATTCTTTCTTGTTGGAATGATAAAAGGAAAGATTGTAAAAAAATCAATGATGCGCTCTGGAATTAATACATTAATTATTGGAGGAATTGCTGCAATTGTCGCATATTTGGTAGGTTATGGATTAAATTTTCTAGTATCTTAGTATAATATCTGAATTAAACTGTCTCTAATCATGCATCTGCATACATAGAAACTTCCCAGGCTGTAGGTGTTTGTGCAAATGCAGTGTATTCTTTATATTTTAAATCGGAATATGCAGCTAGAAAATCTTTTGTAAAAATATCAATTAAGAAATTTGAATCACTAGACAAAGAATCTAATGCACCCTTCAAAGAGACAGGCAGAGTTCCGATATTGTATTCTCGTTTCTTTTCGGTAGAAAGTTTGTAGACATTCTCTTCAACTGGATCGCCGGGATCTATTTTGTTTTTAATTCCATCTAACCCTGCAAGTAATAATGCAGCTTCTAAAAGATAGATATTTGCTGTTGGATCAGGTACACGATATTCAATTCTCTTACTTTTTTCTTGGTTTCGATTATACATTGGAACTCTAATAGCAGTGGAACGATTTGCTAATCCCCAGCATACATTAACTGGTGCTTCAAATCCAGGAACAAGACGTTTGTAAGAATTTGTAGTGGGATTTGAAATTGCACATAGAGCTGAAGCATGACTTAGAATTCCTCCCACATAATATCTTCCAGTTTGACTCATTTGTGCAACATCATCATCTTTATCATACATTACATTTCTATTTTCATTCCATAAACTCTGATGAGTATGCATGGCAGATGCGTTGTCACCAAAAATTGGTTTTGGCATAAAGGTCGCAACTTTATTTTTTCTTTTAGCTTTAACCTTTACTAAATTTTTAACTGCAATGACATTATCAGCCATTGTAATCATTTCATCATAAACTAAATTAATTTCACATTGACCAGAAGTTGCAACCTCATGATGTTCAGCTTCGATCTTTATTCCGAAATAATTGTATAAATCTTCACAAACATCTTTCCTAAAACCATTAAGAGTATCTTTTGGTTGTGATGGATAATATCCCTCCTTGATATCAATTGCAGTACTTACATTTCCTTTTGCCCATGGGGATTCTTTGGATTCAATTGAGTAACCTGAGCCTCCACCAGAATGAGTTGCTGCATATGGAGATGGATAAACATTGATTGCATCAAAAACAAAAAATTCTATTTCAGGACCCCAATTAGTATGAGTTAATCCAAATTCTTTTAGTTTCTCAGATGCTTTGAAAGCTATACCTCTAGAATCTCTAGTGTATCTTGATTCTTTGTTTGTGCTTCCATCATAAAGATCACAAAATATTCTTGCATTTTTTCTATTGCCTGGATCATAGTCATTAGGAAGAATTTTGAATGTATTCGGATCAGGCATTAAAATCATATCAGAATTATTAACAGATTTGAAGCCAACAATTGAACTTGCATCTAATTTTTCAAGACCATTGACAAAACTATTTTCATCAATTGCATAGCTTGGCATTCCAACATTATGAAGTTCACCAAAAATATCTACAAACCAAAAGTCTATGAACGATATATTTTCATTTTGAATAGTCTGTAAAACTTGATCTGAATTCAACTGACATTAATTCTAAATTAGTTTACTAATGTTATCTTGTAAGTTAGAGTTGTCAAGTTAGTCAGGTTAATTCTAAGATTCAGGATAATCTTCAGTTGGATGTGTTGCTTTGAAATTTTTCATTTCTTCATCAAAAAAGAATTTGTCAGTAAGAGCAGGCTTCAAATCATCTAACCAAATTGCATTTTCATCATATTTTGCAAAGAATGGAACTTGAACCCAATCAGGATTTCTGCCCTGTAAAAATCTCAATACAATTACTTTTTGATCACTCAGATTTGCAGTTCCAATAACATGTACTTTTCCTGGAGTTGCAGACATACTTGGTCCACGAACAGTTCTGGCTAATCCACTAACTGAAGAATATGCTTTTTTGAAAATTTGATAAGCTTTCACCAATGGAATCCCAAAGTAATGTTGAGCACCAGTATCTCTAACTACAAACATGTAGTATGGAATACATCCGAGTTGAACTTGTTTAGTCCACATTTTAGCCCACATTTCTGCATCGTCGTTGATATGTGCTAGTATAGGAGATTGGGTTCTAATTTGTGCTCCTGTTTTTCTTACTTCTTTAATTGCATTTTTTACTGCATCAGTGGATAATTCATTCAAATGGTTAAAGTGAGCCATAAATGCAAGATGCAAGCCGTTGTCGGTAATTTTTTTGAAAACATCTAACATTTCTTGAGAGTCTGAATCAGTCAAAAACTTGTATGGCCAGTAGGCTAGTGCTTTTGTTCCAATTCTAATTGTTTTAAGATTTGGAAGTTTAGCATCAATTAAAGCATCAACATATTTTGAGAAAATTTTTGCTTTCATTATCATTGGATCACCACCAGTAAAAAGCACATCAGAAATTTCTGGATGCTCTCTAACATATTGAACTAATTGCTCTCCCTCTTGCATTGCAAATTTCATCTCATCCATTCCAACAAATTGTGGCCACCTAAAACAAAAGCTACAATATGCATGACATGTTTGACTCTGACTAGGGAAAAAGAGACAAGTTTCTTTGTATTTGTGCTGCATTCCATAAAGTTTTGTTCCATCCTTTAATGTTGGAACATTTAATTCCATTTGACCTGCTGGATGTGGATTTAACTGTAAACGAATTTCATTTGCAATTGCAGTAATTTCTTTTTTATCTAAATTATTTTTTAAAGCAGTCTCCATTTTTTTATAATGTTCTGGTTTTAGCATTCCTTTTTGAGGAAATGTCAAGACAAAAATCGGATCATTTGGGATATTATTCCAATCAATTAATTGTTCAACAACATAATTATTTGCTTTAAATGGCAAAACATTTCCCACAACTTCCATTTCAAATCTAGTTTCTTCACTAAGCTTTTGAATTTGTGGAAGAGTACGAAAATTTGCTAATGTATATGATTTTAGTGATGGTGAATCACTCCATGCTGATTCTTGATAGGTCATTTTGTAATTAGTAACTTTACCCTTGTTAAAGGTTACAGGGTTTCTAGGCATAAATTTATCAATATTTTAAAAAAGGGAATGAAATTGCATTTAGAAATGATAATAGAGGTTACCTTTGTATTCTATAATGGGAGAATGTGTTAGTTAATGGCCGAGGATGAAATAATAGGTGCAGTAGCTGGACAAGCAAGTGAATTTCAAAGTGTTACTGAACTAATAGCATCATCAGAAGCATTACAGATTGCATTCACCGTTCTTGTAATTGGAATTATTGGTATTACTCTAGTTTATCGAGTTTTTTCAAAATGGGTTTTATCTCAAAAATTTAGTTATGTTAGACCTCATCTTTCAAGATTTGTCAGAGTTGGAGTTTTACCATTTTTTGCAATTATTTTAATCACCAGCATGAATGCATACATTCAATCTTTTGATTTGTTTGACAATGTCATAATCCCAGATTTACAAAATAACTTGTCAGATATGCCAGAAAATTTTGTTGTTAGTGATAATTTATCTTCAGCTGGAACATTTGCTAAAATTCTCAATACCATCAATATACTAGTAATAGGCTATTCAATCGCGCACCTTATACCAATTATCATAAGTAAACGTGAAAAATCAAATTTGGAAAAAGAAGATTTTGAATCTTGGAAGGACATGAGAGGATTTCTTGATGACAAAAATGATTTATTTCATAGATGTTTTCAATGGGTTCCTCCAAAAAATACTCCTGAAGATATTTCAGATGAAGAATTTTTAAAAAATCTTAAAACAGAAGACGGTAGAAAATTTCTAGAAGAATTTAGAACCACAAAAGGACTACCAATTGGAAGTTATCAACAATTAGTAAAGAATCCGTTTGGAGAATGGAAACAATCAGAGAGAGAGAAATATCTTGATTATTTTGAAAAATGTATTTCTGGAAATAATCAATCTGGGAAAAAACTTAGACTTGGTCAATCAGATGAAGAAATTTATCCAATAGATACTTGGAGAGAAGAGAAGAGATTAGAATCGTATGAACCAATTGTTGCTGGTGGAAGACCACCAGGTTATGCAACACGAAAGAGGAAAAATCTTCCAAAATCAATTAGCCAAATACTACCACTAGGGATTTTTGTTGCAGTAATTATTGGTGTAGTTAGTTGGTGGGGTGTTGATCTTTTTGTACTTGCTACTGCTACAGGCGGATTAGCAATTGGTGTTGGATTAGCATTACAAGAAACAATGCAGAACTATTTTGCATACATTCTGATTAGAAAAGACAAAATATTTGCAGAAGGTGAACGAATCAAATTAGATACAGGTTACAATGGCTATGTGCATAAAATTACTCCTAGAGTTACGTACATCAGAGATGCATTAAATGAGTCCTTTGCAGTAATTCCAACAAGACAGCTTGTAAATGCACAGATCATTAACTTTTCAAAAGAGATCAAAATGGTTCCTGCAATGGTTAAAGTTGGAGTTTCATATCTCAATGATCCTAAACAAGTTTCAGCAATACTTGTAAAAGTTGGAAAACGCGTAATGAAAGAATCAGTAGATAGTAAAGGTAGACATCTTGTAACTCAATTAAGATGTCCATATGTGGAAGAAAACAAACCTAGTTGTGGATGTGATAAAGACATTCATGTAGACATCAATCAACCAGTTGTTAGGTTTAACAATTTTAATGATTCTTCATTAGATTTTTCATTATGGCTTTACGTTAGAGATTACGGTTCACAATTCAAAGCTAAAACAGAAATGAGGATAATTATGTATGAGGAATTTAAAAAATATGACATTAGAATTCCATGGCCTATTAGAACTGTATATCAAGGAGATGAAAAACGTGAACAAGAAGAGATCGATCAGCTCAGTGAACAAAGGGATGGTGTTATTGATGAATATGGTATCGGTGACATTGGTCGTGGTAGTGGAGAAGAGTAAGATTCTCAAAACTTAAGAATCCCAATAAATCACATTTCTTTGTTGAGTAATTTATCAGTAATTGCAGGTAAATCATCTGAAGATGTAGCTAAAAAATTATCTAGAAAAATAAAGGCAAATTTTGTAAAATCACAAATAAGAGTTTTTGAGGATGGAGAAAGTAAAATTACTCTCAACGGAAAAATATCAAAGAAAAAATCCATTGTTGTACAATCAATTTATCCCCCAGTTGATACAAATCTACTCCAAGCATTATCACTAATTTCAAAAGCTAAAGAAACATCATCAGAAGTAATTGCTGTAATTCCATATATGGGATATGCAAGACAAGATAGAGAATTTTTACCAGGAGAAATTGTGACGATGAAAGTTCTTGGCAAGCTGTTCAAAGGAGCTGGTGCATCAAAAATTATTGCTGTAGATATTCACAGTATGATTGGATTCAAACATTTTTCCATTAAAACAAAGAATGTTTCTGCAATTCCAGAACTTGTGCAATATTTTAAGAAATTGAGCCTAAAAAATCCACTTGTTGTATCACCAGACCAAGGAGGAAAAGAGAGAGCCAAGGAATTTGCAAAGGAATTAGGTTCAGAATACATTGCTTTAGAGAAAAAAAGAGATAGAAAAACAGGTAAAGTTCAGATTAAAACAAAGAATCTAGATGAAGTTACAAACAGAGATTTGATATTAGTTGATGATATGATTAGTACAGGTGGGAGTATTGTGAAAGCTACTCAATTTCTTAAAAAACAAAAATGTAAAAAAGTGTATGTTGCATGTACACATGCACTTTTAATGAATGATGCAGAAAAAAGAATTAGAGAAGCAGGAGTAACTAAAATTATTAGTGCAAATACAATTCCAGGTAAAACATCTATTGTAGATATTTCCAATACTATTGCAAAGGCAATTTAATTATGCCAGAAAGTTTTTTTGTTCTATCTAAAGATTATCTAGAACTTGCAACAGATGAAATCAGTGCAATAGCAAAAATGTATGATAGATTTTCTAAAATCAAAGTAATTTCCAATTTGGTAATTGTGCAATCTAAAACAAATGTAAATGAAATAACAAAACGTGCTACTTTTGTAAAAACTTCGGGGCAGATTTTACGAAAAATGTCTGGATTATTTCTAGATGAAGAAAACGTTGGGGTTTTAAAAAATGCAAAAAGTTTTGTTTGTAGAGTCATTAATTTATCACCAAATCAATTCAACGTTCCAGAATTAGAGAGTTCTATGGGAGATATGATATCAAAATTTTCTCATGCAAAAGTAAATTTAGAAAATCCAGATATTACAGTATATTTGATTTTTACAAATAATGAAAACTTTTTTGGTTTTTCAAAACGATCTAAAGAACAGGTAAGACCAAAAAAGATCAAGAAATACCCTCATGAATTAGATTGGAAACTGACCAGAGTAATGATTAATCTGATTGGGATGAAAAAAGGAGAGACCGTATGCGATCCATTTTGTGGAACAGGTACTACACTTCTTGAGGCAGAATCAATGGGAATTCATGGTATCGGGTTAGATTTTGATGAAAAAATGTGCGAAATTGCTAAGAAAAATCTCAAGGTGAATAATTATCATTCAAAGATAATAAACTCAGAATTTCATGGATTATCAAAAATAGCAGACAAATTTGATGGAATTGTAACTGATTTGCCATATGGAACAGCCTCAAAAACATCAGAAAAACCTCAAGAAATACTGAAGAAATTTTTCTCAATGCTGCCTAAACGAAAAAAAGTTGCAATTATGTACAAAAAAGAAATGGACTTTAATTCCAAATTAAATGGATTAAAAAAATATCATATCTATAGGCATAAAAGCTTGACAAGAACAATTCTGATAAAATGAAACTTGTATTCCTAGGTACTTCTGCTGCCCAACCCACTGAAAATAGAGGATTGTCATGTATTTGTCTAGAAAGAGATGGTGAGATCTTAATGTTTGATGCAGGTGAAGCTGCCCAGATATCATTTATGAAATCAGGTTTGGGTTGGAATAAAAAAATGAAGTTGTTTGTTACGCATATGCATGGAGATCACTGTGTAGGAATTTTGGGATTATTACAAACCATGTCAATGCAAAATAGAACTGAAACATTAGAAATTTTTGGACCAAATGGAATTGAAGAATTTATTGCAGCAAATATCAAAGTGTTAAATTTTGGATTATCATTTTCTGTATTAATCACTACCATTAAAGAGGGAAAAGTGTTTGAAGATGAAAAATTTTCTATTTATGTATGTAAAGCAAATCATTCAGTAACTGCTTTTTCATATTTGTTTGAAGAAAAAGATAAACCTGGACGATTCAATCTTGATAAAGCTAAACAATTAGGAATTCCTGAAGGAAAACTATGGAGTGATCTACAAAAAGGTCAGGATATTACAATTAATGATAAAATAATAAAGCCAGAACAGGTATTGGGAGAAAAACGTCCAGGTAAAAAAATTGGAATTTCTGGCGATACAATGCCGACTATAGAATTGGAGAAATTTTTTGAGAATTGTGATTATTTGGTATTTGATTCAACGTTTTTAGAAGAAGAAAGAGATAGAGCACAGGATACATGTCATTCTACTGCAAAACAAGCAGCAACATTAGGAAAAAATGCTAAAGTAAAAAATTTAGTTTTAACACATTTTTCAGCTAGATACAAAGATGAAAAAGGACATTTGAAAGAAGCAAAAGAAATTCATGATTCAGTGATCACTGCAAAAGATCTCTTAGAGATAGAAATTAAATAAAATGTTTGAATCAATCAGTGATCAAATCAAAAATTATAAAAAAATTGTTTTTGTTACGGGAGCTGGGATTTCACAAGAAAGTGGAATTCATACATTTAGAGGAAATGAAGGATTATGGCGAAATTATGATCTAATGAAGCTTGCAACTATTGATGCATTTTATGAGAATCCTAAACTGGTATGGGAGTGGTATAACGATAGAAGGAGCAATATTTTTCAGGCACAGCCAAATCAAGGCCATAATGCAATATCTGAACTTGAAAAGTATGCCCAAGTTGTGGTTCTAACACAAAATATTGATGGATTACACAAAAAAGCAGGAAGTTCAAACGTTTTAGAATTGCATGGGAGTATTGTAAAGATCAAATGTTCTGTTTGTGATTATAATGAGGATATTTTAACTGAAATTTCTGATTTTCCACCTCTTTGTAAATGTGGGAATATACTAAGACCTGATGTAGTATGGTTTGGAGAACCACTACCACAAGATGTATGGCAAAATGCTATTGATTTTGCAAGTGAATGTGATTTGATGGTCATAGTTGGAACATCATTTGTAGTATCTCCAGCAAATACACTTCCATTATATGCAAAACAAAATAATGCAACACTGATTGAAATAAATCCAGAAACAACAGAGATGTCAGGAGAAATGGATGAAATTATTAGAAATACAAGTGTAGAAATTCTACCAAAATTAGTTTCATTATTTAAAAAATAAATTATGGCTGAGAAAAGACACCATTAATTTTGGTATCAGAAGAATCTCCTGGATTGTAAACTGATGATGTAACTGTTCCATAATATTCATGCTCTACAATCATATCTACATAATATGGGATTCCTGTTGCATCATTTACATTAGTATCAAACTTTGAGGTAAAGAAAGTACCAGAAAAAATTTCTTTGTCATCAGTTCTAATAACCACATTAACACTCTTTGTTTTCCTACTTGTATCAACATATTGAAGTAAAATATTGTCATCTGATTGTTGTTTGGTAGATAAAGAAAGAGTTTCCGATATTTTTAAAACAGTATTTTGAGATGAAATGTTGTTATCAGATAATTGACTGTTAGTGTCAGAATTTGAATTACCAGTAAAAATATTTTGAATTGACTCTATTGGATTAAAATTTGAAATTTCATCTTTGATGGTTTTTTGAGATGATTCTTTCACTTCGGAAATTTCAGTGGATATTTTATCTCCAGCATCACTTAATTCATTGGATATTGATTCACTAGTCTTATCTACAATTTTATCTATTGATGAATCAATTCTTTGCTCTACTGAATCAGATGCCTTTGAACCGAAAATATCAGCATCATTTTTCAGAGAATCAATCACAGTTGCTGAAGTGGTAGGAAACAAATTATCAATTTCATTTGAAAATATCATCCCACCTAAGATTACAATGCCTGCAATTATGCCTAGTTTAATGAACATTACATAATAATTCAAAAAAACGGATTTTACATTCAAACTGAAAAAAATAGTCAAAAATGAGTTAATTTTCTTAGCTAATTTTCCAAGATTTAGTCAAAAATCCAATCAATTATTCCATCAATGTTTGATGAATCCAGGATTACCTTAATTGGTCCAAGGGGAGATTCTTCTGCCTCATCACATATTGCAATTTGATCTACAAAAGCTGCTTGCTTATTTAGAAAAAACCAGGTACTGTTTCCTTCTAAATTATTTTCTAAATTACGTGTATAACTTTTTTGAGATTGTGTAGAAACAATTGATTCATAAATTTTTTCTAAAGATCTTAATTCATTTGATTGTGCTTTAATTGAAAAATTTTCATTTTTAATATTCGAGTGTGGAAAAATATTAGAAATTGCTTGTATAACTTTATCAGGATCTTCTGATAAGTTTACTGGGCAGACCATTTCAATTTTACAATTAATGTTCGGAATTTTCATTCTAACCATTTTTGAATAATTTTAAAAGTTTGTTCAATTAATTCTTCTTTTGTTTTACCGACATTAGATATTGCATTATCAGAGAGTGCAATAGAATTACTTACACCAACTCCTAATTCACGATTGTCTCTTTCTTCGAAATGTTGTTTTGTTTGAGGATCATCTGATCTTCCTCTTTTTTGTAAGAAATCGAATCTAGTATCAGTAGAAGCATGAACTGCTAATAATTTTACGGTACCATATTTTTTCAATACTTGAATTTCATCATTGGATCTAACTCCATCAATTAAAATTACATTTGAAGTTGAAGATTCAATTTGTGGTTTAACTAATTCAGCTATTGCGCCAGGACCATTTTTTTCTCTTAATTCAAGCATTAATTTTCCTAGATTTTCTCTAGTGGATTCTAAATTTCTTTTTTTAGCTTCTTCTCTAACAGTATTTCCCATATTGATTATTTCATATCCTTTAGATTGTAATCCTTCTGCAATGGTAGACTTGCCTGCTCCGGGCATTCCTGTTAAACATACAATTAGTTTTGTCAACATATATCAAAAAAAAGGCTCGTCTATGAAGCTACCGGAAATTATTATAAACATCCTTCAAAAATTATTATGATGCGTGTTTTTGTAGCGATAGAAATTTCAAATAATAATATAATTAATGCGATTAAAAAATTTCAGAAAGGGGTCAATATCGATGCTAAACCTGTAGAATTGAAAAACCTACATTTTACCTTACAATTTTTAGGGGAAATTTCAGAGGAAATTACTCAAAAAATTATTCAATCTCTTAAAACAATCGAATTTTCAAGTTTTGATGTCAATTTAAAAGAAATTGGAGTATTTCCTAAGCCTAAATTTCCAAGAGTAATTTGGATTGGAACAGATGAAGTTGGAGGAAATATGTTAATTCGGCTATCCAAAAAAGTAGAAAAAATGTTAGAACCACTGGGATTTTTTTCAGATAAACCATTCAAACCTCATATCACAGTATTTAGAATTAAAAAGAAGATTGGAGACATATCAGGAGAAATGGAAAATTATAAAATGATAGATTTTGGAATTCAAAAAGTATCGAATATTAAATTGAAAAAAAGTGTCCTTACTACAAATGGACCAATTTATTCAGATTTAATGGAGGTTACTGCAAAAAAATGAATCCAATAATTTCTAAAGTTTCTAAAACTGTAATTCCTTCAAAAATAATTGAAAAATCAAAGAAGCAAATTGGAGAAACAGCTTTTAGACTGGTTGAAAAAGAAATTGAAAAATATTCAGAAGTGGAGGAATTAGAATTTGGCGGATCATTTGCTAAAGGAACTTGGTTAAGCAAAGATGCAGATGTGGATATATTCATAAAATTCAAAAAAAATGTATCTGAAGAAAAATTTGAAAAAATTTCTAAGAAAATTGGGTTTGATTCATTGAAAAAATATTCTCCTTACGTTAGATATTCTCAGCATCCATATGTTGAGGCTAAAATAAAAAATACTAAGATCAATGTTGTACCATGTTATGATGTAAAGATCGGAGAATGGAAAAGTGCTGCAGATAGATCACCATTTCATACAAAATTTATGGAAAAATCATTAACACCAAAAATGAGAAACGAGGTACGAGTTTTGAAGACATTTCTAAAATCAAATGGAATTTATGGTGCAGAAATAGCAAAACAAGGATTCAGCGGATATATTTCTGAAGTTTTAATTTTAGAATTTGGAAGTTTTGGAAATCTAATAAAATCAATTTCAAAAATTAATGAAAATCAAATCATTGGAAAAACAACTAAAAAATTTGATACATCAATTGTAGTGATTGATCCCATAGACAGTAATCGAAATTTAGCTGCTGCCATTTCAGATGAAAATATTGGAAAGTTCATACTTATTTCAAGGGCCTTTAAGGAAAAACCAAGTTTAGAATTTTTTAAGATTAGAAAAGCAAGAACGTCAAATAAATTTTGGAATAATTTATTGGTTGTAAAATTTAATTTCAAAGCGAGGAGTCCAGATATTATCTGGGGGCAAATTAAAAGAGCAACCTCAACATTGTCCACTCAGTTAGAACTAGGAGGATTTACCGTATTGAGAAGTAAATCTCATACAGATCAGCAAAAAGAAGCCTATCTTTTGTTCTTTTTAGAGTCTATCAAAATCAATGAAATTTATTCCAAAAGTGGACCTGAATTTTTCAGAGAAGATAGCACACACAGCTTCATTGCTAAAAATCTCAAAAATGCAGAATTAGTATGGGTTGGAAATAATAAAAAAATTATTTCCTTAGAAAAAAGAAATCATACTGATGCAGTAAATTTTATGAAAGAATTTTTGAAGAAAAATCTTCAAGTAGGCATACCAAAAGGTCTTCAAAGTGATTTTAAACAAGGTTTCAAAATATCCATAGGAAACAAAAATCTAAGCAAATCAATTAAAGAGGAAGCAGCTGAATTAATTTCAGTAGATGGCACACTCCTTCATTTCAATTAAAAAATTTTTAGAAAAACCATATTCTAACATTATAGGATATCCAAATGCAACTAGTCGTCAAATTAAATCAAGAATAAATGAATTAGAAAAATTAAAAATTAAATCAATTTCCTTAACAGGCCCTACTACACTTGGAAATTTAGCAATTTTAGGAAAAGGATACGTTGGTGTTGTAGTAATTGCAAAGAAAGGCAACAAAGAAGTTGCCCTAAAAATTAGAAGAACCGATTCTCCAAGAAAAGATATGAAAAACGAAGCAGTGTTATTAAAATTAGTTAATTCAGTTAAAGTGGGTCCAAAAATGATAGATGTTAGTAAAAATTTCCTAGTTATGGAATATCTTGAAGGGGAGAAATTTAGTAATTGGATTGAAACGTTAAAAGGAGTTGGAAGTGCAAAAAAATTAAAATCAACAATAAAAAGTGTATTAGAAGATTGTTATAGATTAGACCAAATTGGATTTGACCATGGTGAATTAAGCAATATTTCAAAACATGTTATTGTAGGTAAAACAAAATCTTCACTAATTGATTTTGAAAGTTCAAGTACGAAAAGAAGACCATCTAATGTTACATCAATAACTCAGGCCTTTTTCATCGGATCTGGAATTTCCAAAAAGACTCAAAAAATTTACAAAAATTCATCCAAAGAAAAAATCATTGGAGCACTCAAATCATACAAACAAGAAAAATCTCAAGAAAATTTTGAAAAATTACTCAAAATTTTAAAATTATAATGGGATCGGCAGGATTTGAACCTGCGACCACTAGTCCCCCAGACTAGTATCATACCAAGCTAGACTACGATCCCTCGCTTCAGAGGCACAAAATGAAATTATTAAATCGTCCTATTGATAAATAGAATTAATGAAACTTTGCAATATTTGCCATAAGATTTCTGCTACAGATCAAGATCACCTTGATTGTGTTCAAAGAAGAAGTATTGAAACAGAAGCTGAAGATTTTAAAAACAATATTCCAGAAAAACTCAATCTTTCAAAAAATACTCAAGAAATAGATGTAGGGGTTAAAGCAATTTTAGAGCATCTTTCAAAAAGTAAAGATTCAGATAAATAAATTAAAACCATTTTTCTAATCTTTCTTTTTCAAATTCTATCTTTTTAGAAAGATTATCAGAAGTTGATTCTGTGAGATTTGTCAATGGTTTTGATTGTGAAAACATATCAACTTCAATTACTGATGCAGTATCTCTGCCAGACTCAATAAAACAACCTCCTTTTCCATTAAACAATGCAGATTCTTCTTTGGACTGAATTTTTGCAATAATGTTTTGTGCTACTGCAATACCTTCTCCTTCTGCAAAAATTCCAGCTTTTGGAATTGCCATTTTTTCTGCAACAGTTAAACTAGTTACATCACCTACTGCAAAGACATTTTCAATTGGAGTTTTACAATCTCTATCAATTGGAATAAATCCAGAATCTTTAGCTAATCCAGAATCATAAATTACTTTAGGAGCAACATGTGGGGGAATAGCTAAAAGTATATCAAAATCAGCTTCACTGTTTTCAAAAATTAACTTTTTAGATTCAACAGATTTTATTTTACAAGAATTATGAAAAATAATTTGTTCTGAATTTACTAGTTCAAGAATTTGTTTACTAACTTCAGGTCCAGCAGCTGGTAAAGTAATAGGGGCAGGACTGTAAAAATCAATTTGAACAGAATCACGAATTCCTCGTTTTCGAAGCATAGAATCAATCAATAAACTGGCCTCAAATGGTGCTGGAGGGCATTTGTAAGGCATTCCCATTATAGAAATTGCAATTTTTCCAGATTCAATACTCTCAAGTCTCTCCCGTATTTGTAAAAGTTGATTGTGATCATAAAGATTGAAGCCATTTTGTTCCAATCCAGGAATTTTTTGAGGAGCCAATACTGCCCCCATTGAAATAATTAGAAAATCAAATGAAATTTCTTTAGTTTTTGTTTTTACATTCTTATTTTTAAAATTAATTGATAAAATTTCATCTTTAACGAAATCAATTTCTTTCTTTTGTAGTTCGTTTAATGATCCTATTGAATTTTCAAAAGTACGGGTTCCATTTATGATCCATAGTTTTGCAAATCCTACCATAAACCAATCTTTTTTATCAATTACAGTGATTTTTACTTGTGATGACAATAGTGTGTTTCTCAATTCATTTGCAGCTGAGAGTCCACCAAAACCTCCACCTAAAATTACAACATGCGGAATATTGGCCAACTTAAAGTGCTTGAGTAGTAGGTCGTATCAAAATCTCATTTACATTAACATGTGGCGGAGAATCAACTGCATACAAAATTGCGTTTGCAATATCCTCTGCTTGTAAAGCTTCCATCTTCTTTGCATTTTCAACAAATCCTTGTAAAGATTCATCAGTAATTGTATCATTTAGTTCCGTTGCAACAACTCCTGGTTCAATACTAGTTACTCTAATGTTAGAACGAACACTGAATTCTTGTCTTAATCCTTCAGTAAATGCTGCAACAGCATATTTAGTTGCACAATAAACACTACCCCCAGCAAAAACTATTCTTCCTGCTACGGATGATAGATTAACTATATGGCCTGATTTTTTTTCTTTCATATGTGAGATTACCGCGCCTGTAGAATACAAAACACCTTTGATATTCACATCAACCATTCTATCCCATTCATCAACTTTGAGGCTTTTGAATAAACTCAAAGGCATCAAACCTGCATTATTTACAAGAATGTCAATAGAACCCCATTTCTCTAAAACTGCTTTTGCAAAATTGTCACATTCAGCTCTTTGTGTTACATCTAATTTTTGATAAAATACTTCTCCACCATCAGATGTAATTTTTTTTGCAAGTTCTTCTAATCTGTCAACTCTTCTAGCACCTATTGCAACTTTTGCACCTGCTTTTGATAAGGCCAAAGCAGTGGCAAATCCTATTCCACTACTAGCTCCGGTAATTATTGCAACTTTATCTTTAATCATCTAATCTTCAAGCAAACTATGGTTGAACATCGTAAAAATGTTTAGACACTAAGAAATTTTAAGAAAATTCTAGCACCTTTATTAAAAGAAAAATAGTATTACACAATATGCAATCAGAAAAATGCGCTTACTGTGGTGATTTAACTGATTTGCCTTTTCAATGCAATTATTGCAAAGATCCTTTTTGTGCAGAACATAGACTACCTGAAGAACATAGATGTGTAAAACTTAGTCAAATTAGAGCTAAAAGATTTGGAGAGAGAAAAGTTATTCGTGATGGTGGACGTAACAAACCAAATATTTTAAAACGGATTTTTAGAAGACTACGAAATTAATACGGACTTTTGTCAGGAGAAATTTTTGCTCTTCTTCCTTGATAAATTAAAGCTATAGCAAGTGCAAACATCACCATTGCAGTTAATGGGAAATTTTGTGGTGCTGGTAAAATGAACCAATAATAAACTCCAAAACCTATGGACACAATTGCCTGTGTCCATAATTTTATCCATTTTGGTGCCTTTACTAATCTGCTGACAAGTTCCACTGCAAAAATTCCAATTACAGGATAAATTGTATAAAAAAGAAAATCAACTACATCAACGCCTGTATGAGACACATTTTATGATAATTAAAGGTATAATTTCTATCTAGTCTTCCAAATGAACCTTAGTTGCTATATTTTTTGCAATTAAGGCCTGAGCATTCTCATATGGAATAGTAGCTATATCTTCAGTCTTGAAAGGACCATATTTTTCAAGATCTGCACCAACAATTTCATCTACTTCATGTAAAAATCTAATAACAATTTTTTTTGTTTTATGATTCTGGGCTAATGATTCTAGAAATTTTGATTTTCCATTAATTGTTGCCGATACAATCATCTCTATTCTTTCTTTCTGATCCTCTTGTGAATCAAGAATAAATTTTTCTTCATCTAGTAAATAGCTTATTTCTAAATCAGAATTTTTTGAAATTTTATCTAATCGAATTTCTATTAATAGTGATGTTAATTCTGTCACCATCTCCACCATCGTATTTTTAATTTTATTTTCCACTCCATCAAATTCTTGTTTTTGTAAATTTCCAATGAAATCAGCTAGGTTTCTGTAAAAGTTAGGATCGATTTCTGAAATTGAATCATCTTCAATTTCACGTAAAACTATATGATGTAAAGAGTTAATATCGATTTGATTTGATTCTGACATTCTTACCTAATCCTTAAATGACTGTGTATTTGTGTTTGATTGAAGACTAAATTGCCATATAAAGTCAGCCACGGTAAAGCAATCCCAATATCATACTCACCAGACGAAGTTTTTTCAAGAATTCAACATGAAGATATTCAGTTCATTGATCTACAATTTACAGGTCTTACAGGTCATTTTCATCATACTACAATTTCAGCAAATACCTTTACTCCAGAACAAATGAGAGATGGATTACCAAAATTAGATGGTTCATCAATTATTGGATTTGCCGACATTAATGATTCAGATTTACTTTTAAAACCTGATCCAAATACATTTGCAATAATTCCTTGGATGACTGAAAATAAAACAGCCAGATTACTATGCGATGTTTATTGGGGAGAAGATAGAGGACGATTATCAAGAGACCCAAGAGGAATTTCTCAAAAGGCTGAAGAATATATCAAAACACAAGGATTTGATTTTAGTACGTGGGGTCCAGAAGTTGAATTTTTTGTATTTGACAAAGTACACTGGGATGTTCTAACACCTTACAAAGGTCAATCATATTCTATTGAATCAAAAGAAGCTCCATGGAATCAATCAGGTGATGGTTATCCTATGGGATTACAAGAAGGATATTACCCAAGTACTCCAGCAGATACTCTTACGCCATATAGAAATGAATGTGTAAATATTCTCAATAAGAATTTTGGAATTTTATGTGATAATCATCATCATGAAGTAGCAACAGCAGGTCAATGTGAAATTGATATCAAATATGATCGCATGACAAATGCTGCTGACGCTGCACAATCATACAAATTTGTTATTAGAAATGTTGCACAAAAATATGGAAAAGTTGCAACAATGATGCCAAAACCAATTGCAATGGATTCAGGTTCTGGTATGCATGTTAATGTTAGTTTATGGAAGGATAATCTAAATGCATTTTATGATTCAGATGATGAAATTGAATTAAGTCAACTTGGACGATACTTTTGTGGCGGTATCATTAATCATGCAAAATCATTATCTGCTATTTGTAATCCTACAACTAACTCATATCACAGATTAGTTCCAGGATATGAAGCTCCAGCATACATTGCATGGAGTTCTGGAAATCGTTCTGCCATTGTAAGAGTTCCAAAACACCTCAAAGGAAAAAATTATGCTAATTTAAAACGACTTGAATTCAGAGCCCCTGATCCTTCATCAAATCCATATCTAGTATTTGCAGCAGTAACTGCAGCAGGAATGGATGGAGTGAAGAAAAAGATGGATCCAGGACCTGAAGTTCGTGATGATATCTTCAAGATGACTAAATCTGATAGAGCAAAAAGAGGAATTGGTGTTCTTCCAAAAAGTCTTGGAGAAGCATTAGATGAATTAGAAAGTGATAGAAAATATCTTAACACAATTTTCACAAATGATGTAATTGATAAAATTATAGAATTAGAAAGAAGAGACCAACGAGAAATAGCCATTAGACCACATCCACACGAATTTTATCTGTACTTTGATGTTTAAGCTCTTCCAGTAAATTGAAAAATATAGAATAATGAAATAGCCATTAGTGCAAATCCACTTCCTAGAAATATTATTCTATTATTTTCAGATGTTGCAGCTCTGTATAGTAGAATTCCACCTGCAAGACCTACAAACAATATCAATACTCCACTAATCACTCCATCAAAACTAGTGTTAGTGATAAGTGGATGAAATAATCCTGAAAGTAATGCAAAAAATGCAATTAAGTAAATGTATTTGAATCCAGTAAGGGCTTTAGATGTGGTTTGATTCAATATTTTTCGTAAATAGATTTAGCAATTAAAGGTTTGAAATATTTTCAAAATGATTTACATCATTCCGCCCATGTCAGGCATGCCACCCATTCCAGGCATTCCGCCCATACCAGGCATTCCAGGTGGCATTCCAGGCATTCCACCTTCTCCTCCTCCAGGAGGTCCACCTGCTGATTTTTGAGTAGCAATAACATCATCGATTCTAAGAATCATACATGCAGCTTCTGCAGCTGCTGAAACAATTTGTAGTTTAACTGCTAATGGTTCAATAATATCACTTGATTTCATATTTGCAATTTTTCCTTTCATAACATCAATTCCAGTCCATTTTTCTCCTTTCTGTTGCTTAGAACGTAAAACTGTGAGAGTATCAATTGGATCCATTCCAGCATTTTCAGATAATGTTAATGGGATTTCTTCTAAAGCATCAGCAAATTTTTCTGCTGCAAGTTGTTCTCTACCTTCTAAAGATTTAGCCCAACTTCTAATTTTTGTTGCTGCATAAGTTTCTGGGGCACCGCCACCTGCAACAATTTGAGGTTTTAAAATCACATCTTTTACAACCATTAAAGCATCATGAACAGAACGTTCTACTTCATCTACTACTCTTTGTGAACCTGCACGAAGAAGTAATGTTACTGATTTTGGATGTTTACATCCTTCAACAAATACCCATTTGTCTTCTTCAATTTTTCTTTCTTCTACAGTTTCAGCAATACCAAGATCTTTTTCAAATAAATCATCAAGATTAGTAACTATTCTAGCTCCTGTTGCTTTTGCAAGTTTAGTAAGATCACTTTCTTTAATTCTTCTAACAGCAATAATGCCAGCCTTTGCAAGATAGTGTTGAGCCATATCATCTAATCCTTTTTGGCATAATACTACATTAGCACCAGAACCAATTACTTTGTCAACCATTGTTTTTAGCATTCTGTTTTCTTCATCTAAAAATGATTTTAGTTGTTGAGGATTTGAAATGTTAATTTTTGCATCAGTTTCAGTTTTACTAATTTCTAATGCAGTATTGATTAATGCAATTTTAGCATCGGTAATTTTTCTTGGCATTCCTCCATGAACAATTTCTTTATCAAGAACAATGCCTTGAATAATAGTTGAATCTCTGATAGAACCACCTGCTTTCTTTTCTACTTTAATATCATCAATATCAACTTCAAAAGATTCACCATCTTTTTCTGCAACAGCAAGTACCGATTTTACAATAATATCTGCAAGTAAATCAGAATCTTTTCTAACTAGTTTAGTTTGCATAGAAGTTTTTGCAATTTTATTTAGAATAGTTTTATCATTTGCTGAAATTGTAACTGCAATTTCTTCAAGGTATTCTTTTGCTTTTCTTGCAGCTTTTCTATATCCATCTACAATAATTGTTGGATGAACATCTTGATCAATTAATGATTCAGCCTGTGAAAGTAATGCGCCTGCTAATACAACAGCAGAAGTTGTACCATCTCCTACTTCATTATCTGTAGTTTTTGATATTTCAACTAGCATTTTTGCTGCTGGATGTTGAACATCAATTTCTTTTAGAATTGTAGCACCATCATTTGTAATTGTAACGTCGCCTAAGGAATCAACTAGCATTTTATCCATGCCTCTTGGACCAAGGCTGGTATGAACAATTTCAGCAATAATTTTGGCTGCTGCAATGTTATTCTTTTGAGCTTCACGTCCTTTAGTTTCAGTACCGCCTTCTTTTAGCAAAACAACAGGCATGTTGCCTTTTGAAGTTGCTTGCATTCCCATAGATGCCAAAACTCCGGATTCCCCTTTTATACCTTCCAGATCAAGATCGGTGTTTTTCAAATCATATCGGTGTTTTTAAATTGGGAAAATCAAGATGCAAAATATGGCAAAATCCCAGAATAAAGAATCTTATGATAAAATTTTTACAAGTTTAAAAGAACATCACAAATGGTTTGAAAATTCAATTCCATTGATTGCAAGTGAAAATATTCCCAGTCCGGCAGTCAGGGAAGCAATAATTTCTGATTTTGGAAATAGATATGCAGAAGGATGGCCTGGAGAAAGAGTCTATGCAGGTTGTGTCTACATTGATGAGGTAGAGTTTGAATGTATGAAATTAGCTAAAAAATTATACAAAGCAAAATTTGCAGATGTTAGACCAATTTCAGGAGTTGTTGCAAACTTAGCAATTTATTCTGCATTTACAAATCCTGGTGACATTATGTTAGCACCATCAATTCCTGCAGGCGGACATATCTCTCATGGTAAGAAGGAACATTCTGGAACTGCTGGATTAGTTCATGGATTAGAAATTGAATTCTATCCATTTAATGCTGAAGAAATGACAATTGATGTAGATAAAACAAAACAAAAAGTAAAAGATCTCAAAAAACAAAATCGTCTTCCAAAAATGGCAATGTTTGGTGGTTCATTATTCTTGTTCCCTCATCCTGTCAAAGAATTATCAGATTTTCTAAAGAGTTACGATATGCATATCAATTATGATGCAGCTCATGTTGCAGGATTAATTGCTGGAGGGAAATTCCAGGATCCTTTACGCGAAGGAGCAGATACAATGACTATGAGTACTCATAAGACTTTGTTTGGTCCTCAAGGAGGACTTGTCTTAGGTTCAAAAGAACATGAAGAAGTTATCAAAAAAGCAACTTTCCCGGGTCTTACTAGTAGTCATCATATTCATCACATGGCTGGAAAAGCTGTTGCATTTGCAGAAGCATTAGAGTTTGGAAAAGATTATGCAGTTGAAGTAATTAAAAATGCCAAAATATTTGCAGGAGCCTTGAGTGATATGGGATTCAAAGTATTAGGTGAAAGTAGAGGCTTTACAGAATCACATCAAATTGCAGTTAATGTTTTAGATTATTCTGATGGTGGAAAAGTAGAAGCAGATTTAGAAAAAGCTAACATCATTGTTAACAGACAATTAATTCCTGGAGATATTAAAGCAGGAAGAAATTATTTCCATCCAGGCGGAATTAGATTAGGAGTTTCTGAAATTACACGATTAGGAATGAAGAAAAATGAAATGCAAGAAATTGCTTCCTATCTAAAACAAGTTGTAATTGATAAAAAAGATCCAAAGAAGATACTTTCAAAAGTTAAATCATTCAGAAAAGACTTTCAGAAAGTTAAATTTTGTTTTGATAATAAATTGGGCGCCTACGAATACGTCAAATTAAGATAAATTTACGAATAGTCTGAAAGCAGGGATTGATCTCCTCGACTCTTCCCAAATACTAATTCAATTTCATCTGATAAGGCATGAATTCTTCCTTTTTGATATTCACCAACATCATATTTTTCAACTAGTCTTTTTGCAAGTTTCAAATATTTTTCTACAGAACCCCTAGTAATTGTGGCAATTAGTTTATGCCCACAAACACATGTTTGAATTAAAGGCATACGACGATATGATTTTCCACATGCTGTACATCTGAAACTTTGTCTTGCATATGCTCTAAGATTTCCCATTAAATCTGGAACTAAATGAGTTGAAATTACGTTTGAAACAAGTTCTGCAGGATTTACTACGTTGATTAATTCAGCATTTCTGACTTGCATATCAAATTTGTCAAGCATAGAGCCAAGTGTGGAATATGCACTTCTTGATTTGGATGTTGTAAGTGATAAAGTGGAATGTGTAAAGTGATAATCATAGAATTGTCTTTCAGTATCAAGTCGCGATTTAATAATCTCAATTGATGATACATCTGATGCTTTTACTTGTTCAAATGTAGATTCAAAAAATTCCAAAGGAAGTATTTTTGTAACCTCAAGATTATGTGCTTGTGGTTGAGATTCATGTGGTAAAACATGTGGTTGAATAAGTAACGGTGCATCCATTAAACCACCAATTCTATCTGATAGAAACTGTCTTGAGAAATTTAGAAGGCTATCCATTAGTAATATTATAGAATCAGCATCTCCATCAGCGTCTCTTCTTTTTGCAGAATGCCAATTTGGAGTTCCAAAACAAACATGAGTTTCAGTATATCCAATAATTCTTCCAACTATTCCTACTGATGTGTGAGGAGCTAAACCAATTATTAGATGTCCAACTAATTCCTCTAAATTTTTTACATTGTAAAACGAAGATTTTCCATAGAATTTTTCTAAAAGAACATCAACATATTTACAAGTATTAACTAGATATTTTCCGATTTCATTTGGTATAATGACATCCTGCATTCGAATCTCAATAATTTGATCAATAGATTCGAGAGGTTTTCCATCTACATCATGAGAATACCCAAGTTCTTTTAGTTTCTCTATAGATGTTCCAATCCAAGATGGTTTGAATTGAGTAAGAGGAGAATTTGTTGCGTCACATCTCACTGTTCCGTCTTTGAAAGTGGTTAAACCAAAGTTTTGTCTTACAAGTCCCTTTTCTAATGGTTCTGCAATTTTATCTTGATTAATTAATTCCTTGACTCCTTTGAAAGGCTCTTTTGCACGAATTCCCATTTTTTCCTGAGCTAAAAGCAATCTAGATTTTAATGGAAATGCTTGGTGAGAATGAGCTGGGGCTTTTCGCTTGCATTTTTCACAAAATGGTTCATTAAGAGTATCTCTGCAATTGGAACATCTGTAAATTATCGATGTTTTGATACCACAGATAGAACATCTTATTCCAATAGAAGGTTGATTACATTTAGTACAAAGACGATTAATGATATTTGCAAAAAAATGTTCATTTCTCGATGCTTTGAGTAGATCTCTGGTAGGTCCACCCTTGTCACTAATTGGAAATAATACATGTGTAGGAGGTTTCATTTGCCTTGGAGCTGCTTTTTCAGGTCTTCCAATTCTAACTCCAATACTTGTCGAAAATTTGTTCCTAATTTGAATACCTGATGATTGTGACAAGATTTTTGGAACAGATAAATCACTAATTGTTGGTTTTTCTCTAAACAGTAAATTAAAGAAAATTTTTGCTTCTTGATGTTCTAAGATCAATGTTTCATTTTCAACTTTATGAGGAGTTCCCAAGTTTTCAAGAATTTTTTTAACTTGAATAGAATATTCTATTGATGTTTCATTGACTTTTTTTGGTTCTAAAAGTTTGAGAAGATCTTCTGATGAAATCTTATCCCAGAAATACAGATAATGTGGATGTAGTGGAATTTTAAAATCAAGTGAAATTTTTAATGCTTCATCTAGTGTTGGAATTTTATTCAAAAATTGGTTTAGAACTTGATCATTTGGCTCATATTTTTCAATTTTTTGTTTTAATTCTTCTATCCAGAATTCTTCGACAAAAGCTGAAGGTACCAGTTGAGCATTATTTTCTAAAAAATCTCCAAATGAAATTAAAATATCCCCAAGATGTAGAATTTTTTCAATATCATTTTTAATTTCTAGACCATGTTTTACATCACGAATTTTTACAACACTACCATTATTGAGACGAACAGTTGGAGTATCGATTGAATCAACAAATGCCACAGTTGCTCCCTTTCCAGGAATATCTATTTTGATTTGAGTTCCTACTGCTATCGTATGATCTAAAATTTCTGCAATTACTGGATGAATTCCTACTGCTGCAAAGCCAGTATTGCATGATCTGCCATATCTTAAACGAAAACCTCCTAATTTGTTAGGCATAGATAGGACTGACCTACCTGTAATTACTTCACGCATTCTTTTAGCTGCTGCATCT
Organism: Nitrosopumilus oxyclinae; assembly: GCF_013407165.1. Lineage (NCBI taxonomy): Archaea > Thermoproteati > Nitrososphaerota > Nitrososphaeria > Nitrosopumilales > Nitrosopumilaceae > Nitrosopumilus > Nitrosopumilus oxyclinae. The sequence goes on from NZ_CP026994.1 coordinate 1,581,266, forward strand.
TCTTGATTATCACCAGTTTGAACTGCCCCTTTGAGATCATTGAGCCATTCCCATCCATCTAGATTATACAATTCAATTCTTTTCAAGAGTTTTTTTGATCTTCCAATCAGTCCATCATTTAAGACACGTAAGGCTCCTCCTCTGACTCGGTCAGTCTTGATTCTAGCCATGCCTTTATGATTGACCACCTCATATGGATCAGTATCAACTCCTGCCAATTCTACAGGAAGATTAGAGATTACATGTTCAATGTCTTCATCCAAAATATGGAATTGAAAGCTGCTTGCTTCTCTTTCATAGATTCGTAATTCTTCAACAAATCTGCCTGTTTCATCATCAAATGAATTAGCTTGAAACTTCGATAGACCTGCAATTTTTCTGACATGATCTGCAATTAACAATGTAACAGCAGACTCTGTTCCGCCTGCTGAACGCATTGGTCCTGCAATTGAAACAGAAAGATATTCAGTGCCGTCTTTATTTTTCTTAATTTTTACTTCACTGATTCCTTGCAGTGGTGCAATAGTAACCCCTTCAGTAATAATAGCCAATCCTACACGTACTGCAAGATCTAATTTGTCCTCCAGTGTAGCATCTGGAAGACAATATTTGCCCAGAGCGATCTCTTTTGCTAAAATTAATGCTGAAAGTTCTTTTCCATTAATTTTTAAAATTTCTCTTAATGGATCAGCAATATCAATTTCGTGCATTTTTGCAACTCGGTCAGCTAGGTCAAAAGCGATTTTAGGTTCAATGATACCTGAAGAGTCAACTAGGCTAGATTTTGCAGATGCTGCATGTTCAAATATGGAATACGTCTCATCTGATAGGCTGGTATAGTAATCCAGATAGTAATCTGGCATTTTGATATCACTAATTCGAGAGATTGCATCGTTTTCAGACATCACAGTCCTACTACTTGCTTCTTTGAATTGCTTTTGCTATTTCTTCGAGTTTTTTGATACTTCCACCTTTTTCAAGAAAAGTTCCAATAACTAATGCATCTGCTCCGGCTTTAGCCAAACTTTCAGCAGTTTTTACATCTTTGATGCCTCCACCCACTATCAAAAATCCATTAAATGCGTGTCTGACAGTTTTTACCATTTCAGGAGTAACATGGGTTTTTGCACCAGATCCTGCCTCCAAGTAAACAAATCTCATACCTAAAAATTGAGCAGCGAGAGAATATGCTGCAGCAATTTTTGGTTTTTCAAATGGAATTCCTCTTGCTGAACCAACAAACCATGCTGATGTTCCATCACCTATTACTAAATAGGCAGTTGGAAGTGGTTCTAATCCAAATTTTAGAACACTTGGAGCGCCTAAAGCCTGTGCCTGGGTGATAAAATATGGATTTTCAGAGTTCATCAGTGAACTAAACAATATGGCATCTGCATCAGGTACAACACCTGTAACATTGCCTGGGAATAAGATAATTGGAATTTTTAGGCCTTTTTTGATTCCTTTTACAACTTGAGCCATTTCAATTTGGTCAGTTGCTGATGAACCTCCAACTAGAATTGCCGAGGCGCCAATCTTTTCAACATCTTTGGCAAGCTTACTTGATGCCTCCAAGTTGGATACTTCTGAATCAATTAATACGAATAGTAATGTATTTTTCTTTTTTAATTCAGATTTTAGGAATGATTCAACTTTGTCTCCAGCCATAGAAAGAGTTTGTAGATGTCTCTTTAAAGTTTAATTGGAATGCTGTATACAGATTTGTATAGCTATGGACAAGTTAGAAGAATCTAATTTTAACAATATTATCCGTAAAATCATCAAAAAATCACTGTTTACAGAGCGACAAGTTGAAATTATTTTAAATCAGAAAGATCTTCTTGAATCCAATTTTTCCATTAGTAAAGGTGCGTATTATAGGCAGGTTGGTCAATCTAGAGACAAATTAATTGGATTATTCTACTCAATCATACTTTTTCGTGGCTTAGGCATACTTTTGCCTGATGATATTGATGTGATATCAAAACTTTCTGAACAAATTAGTGTGATTAATGAGAGTGATATTTTTCCTGAAAGGGAAGATGAAGTGATTGATGTGATTGATAGGCTCATTCGTCAGGCATGTAACATGTGATGAATGTGATTATCCAAGATTATGGCTATTCAAATTGTATGTGATAATGTGTGTGAGATTGTTAATCTAAAGTGTGAAATAATATTGTTCAATCACGATAAATCACGTTGCAGGCATAGAAGTTGTGATGTTAGTAGAAATTCCTGAACCTGAAGTGATTTTAAGTGTGATTTTAGCATTCATTATTGGTATTGTTGGATTGTATACCTACTTCAAAGTACGTCCTTTTGTAAAAACTAGAAGTGATGTATTTGATGCCTCACAAGCTGAACGTTTAGAGTATTATGAAAGACAGTTAATTGATATGAAAATACGCCTAGATGCCTTTGAAATGCAAGGAATTGAGCAAAAAGTGGAGGATCCTAACCTAGAATTAAAACAATTTTTAGAAAAATTAGCAAAGAATGAAGTTCAAGAAAGACCAGTTGAAGTTATCACTAAGACTGAAGTTACATCTCAAAAGGAAGATTCTAAGCCTATTATTCAAAATATTACGCCTACAAATCCAATTGATTATGTGTTGCATTTAATCACAACAAAATCTATGACATCACGTGACATACAAATCACATTAAAGAAAAGTCGTGAGCATACTTCACGCCTGATGAAAAAGTTGTTTGAAGAAGGATATGTACAAAGAAATACTGAATCTAAACCATATACTTACTCAATTACTGAAAAAGGAATTGCAAAAGTAGAACAAACAGATGATAATCTCTTAATACAATAAGATATTTTTTAATTTTTTAGTAATAAATTTAGTATATTTCAAGAAAATTAGTCATGTTTTATAATGAAATTATATTTAGATAATTTATTAAATTATATATATTATTAAATTATAGTAATAATATGTCAGTACAAGACAATGAAGTTTTAGTAAAAATTACATCTGCTGGTACAATATCCATTCCAAAACAGTTTAGAAAATACATGGATATCCAAAAAGGTGAATATGTCAAAGTAATTCTCGGAAAAGATAGATTATTGGTTAGAAAAGTAACAATTTCTTAATCAATTATTGTTGTTTTTGAGGTATTTTGATAGTCTGATATGTCCATTCTCGACCATTTCTGGTTCTATTTACCCTACCTTTTGTAGCAAATCGTGACAAGTAAGTGGAAATAATGCTAAGTTTCACAGGTTCATTATACTCATCTTCATATTTCTCAAGAATGTTTGTAGAGGTAAATTTGCCCATTGGGAAAAACTTGTCAACAATATTCGAAATTTTAGAACCTACTGAATCCATGTTTGTTGGTTCTTGTTCTTCTTCAATATTCATCAAATCCATCATTTCAAAAATTTTAAGAACTTTTTCTCGAGTTACATTACCATCTAATTTGATATCATATCGAGCCCCTTCAGAATCTTCCATATTGATTCGAATGTGTTTTTTAGTCATCTTTGAGATCTAATTGATTAAATGTTAACAGTTGAAATGATCCCAGAATATTTGTTAACTAAGTGGTTTGTTAACATTGACTGCCTGAGCCACGCCTAGAGTATATTCTGTTATTAACAACTAATTCATAATTAATCTACTAAATCAAGATAATTTCATACCTGGAGTGGAAATGAAGGGGTTAGATTGATGATATTCACAGTGTTAACATCCACCTTAACGCCTGGAATGGAAATAAAGGGGTTAAAATGGGCTTTTTCAGACATTTCTTAACACCAAATTAACAATAATGTTAACTCATACCCAATTTAGGATTTAACCCACACACCTATCTTTCCACTCTAT